>NZ_AP025732.1:4285000-4457500 GCF_023734775.1 Nostoc cf. commune SO-36
GGAGTCCTCCTTAGTACGAGAGGACCGGGAGGAACGCACCGCTGGTGTACCAGTTATCGTGCCAACGGTAAACGCTGGGTAGCCAAGTGCGGAGCGGATAACCGCTGAAAGCATCTAAGTGGGAAGCCCACCTCAAGATGAGTGCTCTCACCACTTTAAGTGGGTAAGGTCACGGGCAGAACACCCGTTCTTAGGCGGTAGGTGGAAGTGCAGCAATGTATGTAGCCGAGCCGTGCTAACAGACCGAGGGCTTGACCTCAAAAATCATTTGGTTTCGCGTTACTTGCAGTCTTCAGGGTTTCTGACCCAACAATTTTTCCTGGTGTCTATTGCGCGGTGGAACCACACTGAACCCTTCCCGAACTCAGAGGTGAAACGCTGCTGCGGCCACGATAGTTTAGGGGTAGCCCTACGCAAAAATAGCTCGATGCCAGGTTTTTAATCCTATACCAAAACCCCCTAGCTCTAATCAGAGTTTGGGGGTTTTGTTTTGCTTAGTCCTTGGAGGTTTTTGTTTATCTTGAATTTGGGTAAATCATTTAGCTAAACTCGAGCAGCTAAATTACTGGACTTTGGACTAAAACCCACCTTCCGCATCCCTAAGTGTCACAAACGGAAATTACTGAGAAAAAAAAGGTACGTAAGAATAAAAACAGACATCTGAAAGCAAAAAAGATATTTGAGCTACCATGAATCACCAAAAATGCCATCAAAACTTATTCTCAATAAGCAGCAATAACAATTGATGGCAGATAGATTCGGATGAGATAAATAAATGAAGATGTTAAAAGCTGAAATCATAAATTAGAATAATGAATTGAAGTAAATAAACTAGATTTTTGACACAGGAAATTAGAGCTATAAATCAAAACGATTAGCTCATGTAAACGGCTATACTAAATTAATAGAGAGGAAAATTATGTGATTAATTGATAATAGCGGAGACAATCATCTGGTAAAAGATTCAGGATAAAATCCCTATCTTGAGTCAAATTAGAAACGTGTTTTTCGTCTTGATTGCATCTGCCTCACAAGCAAATTTATCTTGTGATAACTTTTTTAACTCCTGAATAGCTTTTGACTCTGCCTTGATAATTTTTTGGGAGAGTTTACGCAGGTCTGATTCTCTTCTATCTTGGCTTTGTACTACCAACCATCTTTGTTCTATTTCTCCATAAGTAACTGTTTTTGAAACAAATCTATATCCTGGCAAATTACTATCGATAAATTCCAATTCTGGTAATGTTGATATTAGTGATTGTGCGGTTTTGATACTTAATGGCACTCGACATAACCAGCGTAATTCCGACATCAATTTCAGATTTGATTCTGTATATAAGGCGCAGTCTGCAACTATGAGACTGTTAACTTGTAATTGTTTTTGATACTCAACTGCTATTTTTCCGAAACATGATGAGTCCGATTGGTTTCCTGATGCTAATCCCCATCTCCTGAACATATTAGTTCTATGATAAATTGTTTTAAATCTGGTCTATGATCTCTTGAATAACCGTAAGTGATGGTAATTTCTTTTGGTGATTTTACCGTTAACTCTTCTAGGTCTTGGGTATTTCTTGATTCTTGATTCTCAAATATCACTTCTGGTAAGCTGGTATTGTATTCCCCATGCACGTGCATTGAGGATGAATCTAGATGTGATGTTGACAGTGATACATTAAATTTTTTGGCTGCTTTTAATGCGATGATAAAAAATATTGTATCCAGTCCTTTTATAAATAGTTTATCCATGACTCTCCCCAATTTATCATCATTGAGATATTCTGGTTTTACTCCTGCTCCTATTAAATGTTCACAAGCTATTGTTTCAAAATATTTTGGAAACATATATAGAGGTTTGGATACAAATCCTAGTCCGTTCAATATCATAGCTTTAACTACATGACCTGGACTGACTTTTTCTCCTTTCTCTTCACCTATTAATTCATTAATTATTTCTACCAATTCCTATCGCGTCTATTTATTCCTGCTACTATTCCTAAATGGTCTATGTTCTGAATTTAAATGTCTTCCCGCATTCAACATTACAACACCATTCTCCACAACTTCTGTTGCAATTCTCTCATTTATGTTTTTGTTATCAATTATTTTTAACTATGAAGTTTTCTCTTGCTTCTGTCTTCATCACACAACTTTCTCTTCTCGCTAAATCACCAGACTTAATACTACTTATTCTCATTAAGTCTGTTAAATTTTGAATCTAACTTAGTTCCTGTGTACTACTCTGTCCACTTTTTGTTGATGTGTGACAGTTGGGGTGCGGAAGGTGGGCTAAAAGGCTAGAGAAAAGCAGTCAGTGTTACTGCTGACTGCCGTCAAAATAACCAACTATTTCCCCAAACCATCTCACCATTGTCCCTAGACTTTTCGGAAAAGATGAACGAGCATCATACATCCAGTCTAATAATTGAGTGATGCTATCTCCCCAAGATTTAGTTGTGTCATCTGGCGAAATTGTTCTTTAAGTGCGTGCATTTTAGCGAGATTAGGCGAAATTTCTAGCACAGACTGTAATTTCAATTTTTGCTTTTCATTTAAAGAGTCTTCGTTTTTTAGTAAGCTATATTTACTCTTGTTTAATGCTTCCAATCTTTTGGCTTTTTCTGATTCATCATCTAACGACATTGCGGCTTTTTTCTCGTTTTTACGCATAGTATCTAACTCCTCAGTAATTTGTTTCATCACATGAAATCTGTCAGCAGTTATGTTGGCATTTGGCATTAATTCTTCTACTAATTTTTTATAAGGTGACCAGAGATCAATACTCACTTCTTCTATTTCATTAAGTACATCAATTCTCCAACCGACAAGGACTTTACGAATATCTTCTATTCTTCTCGACTGCACTATCTCAATTGGTTTATGACTATCTAAATCTACTAATACTGCTAGATAATTTCCCTGACCTTTCACCAAGGCAATTTCATCTATTCCTAACCTTTTTATCTGACTTAAATTAATATTTAATATCTGTGACGCTTGGTTTTTTAACATTGATTCTACTTCTTCATCACTTAAGCCATTTCTTTGGGCAACACTATGAATATTACTATTTAATACTTGTTGAACTATGTCGGACGCTAATCTTTTAGTATATCCTTTACTTTTATCTACAAAATTTAGTTGTTCGCTAAATACTTTTTTACACTTATGACATTTAAATTGGCGGCAATTTATTTTTAAGAGTACTGGTTTTTTATTCCACGGCAAATCATGGATCATGATAAATTAGGTAGAGTAATGGATAAGTTATTTATTAAAGGTTTAACTGAGATATTTTTAACGATTACTATAAATGTAATACAACAATTTAATATTAGTTTAAAATCGTCACATTTAGACTCAACTTCACTACATTTACATGGTGAATACAACACTAGTTTACCAGATGTAATTATTCATAATAATTCATCAAATGGCCAAATCAAATCCCCACAAGCTATTGAAATTACTCATGGTTATTCTCGTGACCATAGACCCGATTTAAAACAATTTATTATAGACTTAATATCATCATCTGATGGAGATATACCAATATTTTTAAAATCTGCATCTGGAAATCAATCCGATTGTTCAAGTTTTGCTAACATATTTTTAGAATACAAAGAACAAATGCAAAAACCAGAAATAAAAAATGAAGATAGTTTAATGGTTGCAGATGCGGCTTTGTATAACGCAAAAAATATTAGTTCATTATTTGGAACGAGATGGTTATGTAGAGTCCCTATGACTATAGGACTGGCAAAAGAACTAGTATCAACATTATTATCAACTAATTTTATTAGTAGTTCTTTAACCGGATATTATTATTCTGTAGTTAAAAGTAATTATGGTGGAGTTGAACAAAGATGGTTGGTTATAGAAAGCACTGAAAGAAAGGAATCTGATTTACGAAAATTAGAAAAAAGAATATCTAAGTCAAAAACTAGTGCATTAGATTATCTGAAAAAACTACTTAACTCAAAATTTAATTCTCGTGACTGTGCTATCAAAGCCGTGGACAATTTCAAGAAAAAGTTCAAGTACCATCAAATTGATAACATCGATTATTTAGAGAAAGAATCAAAAGATAAAAAACTTTTTTATCAAGTAAATGCTTCATTGTCTGAGAATATACATGCTATTAAAATAGCTTATCAAGGGGCTGGACGTTTCATACTTGCTACAAACATTTTAGATGAAAAATCTCTTAGTAATGATGATATGCTTTCCGAATACAAGGCACAGCAAAGCTGTGAGCGGGGATTTGGATTTCTCAAAGACCCCTTATTTTTTGCAGATAGTATTTTTCTGAAATCTCCAGAAAGAATTGAAGCTATGGCTATGATAATGGGATTATGCCTATTAGTTTATACTTTAGCTCAAAGACAAATAAGAAAAGCTTTATCGGCATCTGAATCTACTATTAAAAATCAGCTTGGTAAATCTATAAATAATCCGACTATGCGATGGATATTTCAACGCTTTCAATCTATACATTTAGTAAAATTTGATAATGAAATATCAATATCTAATTTGAATTTGGAAACAGAATATATTCTGAGTTTTTTGCCAGAGAATTGTCGTTATTATTATAAATGTTAATCAGGCTGTATCTACAATCTATTTGTCATAGAGACTATTAATTAAAATTCATAGTCACAAATTGTAATCACTTTTAATTTGTATATCATAAACTAGACATAGATATTAGTTTAACATTCATAAATTTTTATCTATTAATTAAACGTCAATACTTATTGCTTCTTATTGAGAATAAAATATTATTTAGGATAAGTAAATAATATGAGTATACGAGCCAGGGAAGTATTTTTTTACTCTCATTGTCGAGAAAATATTCAGTAAAAACCCCTTTGTGACAGTTAGGGTGCGGAATGTGGGATTGAAGTTTAGAAAAACCCAATGCTATGTGTAATTCACAGGGTCTGCCATTAGCTACCAAATCATTACAGAAAGAAATGAGGGTTCCTGAGATATTTCGTAGCCAAGACAAGGCGCTGAGTTTGTGATTAAGATGCCCCTGAACTAGGATATATCAGCATAATTCGTCGTTTTCTTAGCTAAATACTTCTACTTCTTGTGGAACCTTCATTTGGTCGAGAATTCCCCAGATTTCTTGTAGCATCGTCTCTAACCCAGTGCGAGTAACTGCTGAAATCACAAAAACCGGGGAGTAGGAAAGATGATTAAGTTGGGTGGCTAGCGCCTCCAAATCGACCGTTTCCCGATCAACTGCATCAATTTTGTTCAGCGCCAAAATTTGTGGACGTTCTGCTAAACCCCGTCCATAAGCTTGTAATTCTTCCTTGATTGTGTTGTAATCTCTCAGCACATTATCACTGGTAGCATCAATTAGGTGAAGTAGCACTCGCGTGCGCTCAATGTGACGCAAGAAATCATGTCCCAGCCCAGCCCCATGAGCTGCTCCCTCAATTAGTCCGGGAATGTCGGCGAAAACAGTGCCATCGCCAGTAGGTTTACGCACTACACCCAAATTTGGGATGAGGGTAGTGAAGGGGTAGTCTGCGATTTTGGGACGTGCTGCTGATAAAGATGAAATTAAAGTGGATTTACCAGCATTTGGTAAGCCAATAATTCCCACTTCTGCCAAAAGTTTTAACTCTAGACGTAGCTGCTTTATTTCTCCTGGTAATCCTGGAAGGGCATATTCTGGGGCGCGGTTACGGTTACTCAAGAAATGCTGATTCCTAGTCCACCTTTACCACCTTGGGCAATCAGCAAAGTCTGCTTAGGTTCAGTTAAATCCCCTAGTAATTCGCCAGTTTCAGCATCATAAATAGTTGTACCGCAGGGGACTTCGATAATTAAATCCTTTCCTCCTGCTCCAGTGCAGTTACTTGGCCCACCACGAGTCCCTTTTTCTGCCTGAAAGCGATGGTTGTATCTGAAATCCAGCAAGGTTTGTAGGTTTTCATCAGCAACGAAAAATACCGAACCGCCTTTTCCTCCATTACCACCAGAAGGGCCACCAGTCGGCACGTACTTCTCTCGCCGGAAGGCGACAATACCATCGCCACCCTTACCGGCTTCAACTTCAATTTTTGCTTGGTCGATAAATTGCATACTTAAATAATAATGAGAAGTGAGCAGTTAAAAATTATAACTCCTCACTCCTAACTCTAACTAAATATATGGTGAAACATCTTCACCACATTTATCTGCCAGATAAGAAAGGGCACGGAAACGTAAGCCCACGAGTTGCTCATACAACGGGTTAATTTTACACATCGGCGGGATGTGGACAATCTTGCGTCCAAATAGGGTGACATCCCGCTCAAAGGGACATTGGGAGGGAATCATTTTACACAAAAAGCGGGCTACTCTTGGGTCTTGGATATCTAGCCCATCCAGCCAGTCCCGCAAGGGATGTAGTGCATCAATTTGACGCTTTGTAAGCCCAGTGCTGGCGATAGTGGGGGTGATTTGATCTGGGTGTTCCAGGGTGTGGCGAAGGGCTTCTAATAAATTCTCTGGCTGTTCTAAGGCTTGGCAGAACTGATGCAGAACCTCATCTTCGCTGGGAGAATAAGTACCATCTGCGATCGCTACCATTATCGCTGTCCTTAAGAAATTTTCCGCGCCTGGTGTACCTTTACCCAACACTGCGGCTAATTCTTCTGGCGTAATTACCTCTAGTGAATCCCATTGAATCTTAGGAGCTAATTCATTTTTGGTGATGCTGGCAATTAATTCCTGTTCTTGGGCATCAAAATTACCATCTGCCCAAGCAATGGTGAGCAGCCCACGCAACCAAGCGGCAATCTGTTCGCTGCTGTAGGGGGATTGAACGGTACTTGTCATAAACTCACGTCTCAAGCTTTCCTCAGTCACTACTAAGCTACCCTACCCAGGGGCTATGAAGATAGTGGGGGCAACGGAGAAAAATCATCAAAGTAGGTAGGCGTAGCCATCGCCGCCTCAAGAAATAAACCAGAAAAGTTTTCAAATCACAAAAGCCTGTCTTGGGGTAAAATCCATTTGAGGCTAATATTGAGAATTTTTCTACTTAAATTAAAAAAGAGGTTCATCTTTATTGTGGAGGTATTCATGAATAAAACTAAGTTAACCTGGGTGTCATTCAGAAACACTCCTAATTTCCTCTGGGCTGGAGCTTATAAGCTTCAGACACAGATCCAATTACACTAGATCCTAAATTATCTGAGATTCTTGCAGCCATAGACTACTAATTTGATAAACTTGCTATTGCTAAATCTTCTCAGATAGGCTGTTGGTTAAGAGGAACTATCCTCGACAACTGGGTACGCACCTACCTCAATCAACATTCCCCAAGGTTTTGTTATCGAGATTGGCGCACGAGTGGATAACAGCAAGGTTTGCTAGCTTGACATAGATTTACCGGATGTCATGATTACAGCGCTTCCGGCTATTATGCAATATAGTTTTCTCCTTGGCCCTCTCCTATCATCGCTTTCAGCTTTTAGAATGTACCTCATAGCTGCCGGAAGTGCTGTGTGCGGCGACAATTTGTTTGTAAGTATGCAAACCTGCCAGCTAAATATAGCCGACGTTTTTCTCTAATGAATCGTTTAGTGATGTTATTTCCTCCTTTGTAGGATTCCTATCGCTTGGCATTAGTTAAATTAAGTTAACTCTAAGAAATTAAGGTATACATAATGTTTTTATTTGGGATTGAGCATGAAGTCGCTTTTCTAAACAAAGAAGGGAAGTTTGCTGATTTTTCTCACACAAAATTTGCTGATTTAAATCAAATTATTGAAAAGCTACCTACGTACCCTAGTGACTATCCTCAACTACGCGTTGGCGATGCGGGTATTAAGATGAAGAGGTGGTATATTGAGGGATTTGAAAGATTTGCGGATTCCGATGAGGTGATAGACTGTCATGTTAAAGGTATTGAAATTAGAACAACTATACATTCTAATATTCAAGGCGCTATTACTGAATTGTCAGAAAGTTTTAAGTTGCTACGTAAAGTTGCTGCTAACTTTGGGTTATCACCGGTTTTAGTTAGTTTCAATCCTTACAATCCAGCTTTTGAGCCTCAACCCCCATTAAACCATTATGAAATCAAACAGCTAGAGGCTTATCCTGACGAACAAACTGCTAATATTCACATGGTATCTTATGGGCCAGATTTAAATATTTCAGTAGTAGATTTGCCTACTGAAGATGTAATTGATATTGGGAAAAAGTTAACTTATTATAGTCCCTACATAGTCCCTTTTAGTTATAGTTCTCCTTTTTATAACGGAGGTTTATGGGATGGTTTATCTGTACGAACGTTTATTAGAACCGGAAAAAGACCAGCCGCCTTGGTTTTTATTCAGAAAGAAGAACAACTGATTAATAGCACACCTTCCTTAACAAAAATTGCCCGGATTCCGGCTGAAGTGGGACGCATCGAATTTAAGGCTTGTGATAGTTGTGATGATTTTTTAATCTATGCAGCTTTGCTGACATTATTGAAAGGTTTGGTATTAGATAAAACCTTGCTGGGTAGAGCAACTATACCTGATGCAGCATTACATCAACTTTCCGCAAAAGAAGCATTTGACAACGAAGATATTTTTGGGAATGCGACAAAAGTCTTGCAAGCAGCCGAAGTTGCTTTGGAAGATGATCAAGATATTCATTATTTGACACCATTAAAATTGCTGCTGGCGAAACGAAAAACAAGATCCCATGAATTAATACAAATGTTCCATCGCCTTAGTTCAATAGAAGATGTGATAAGGCTGACTTATAACTTTTAAAGAAAGTATTTATTTCCTCCTTTATTAAGGGGTTAAGGAGGACGAAGATATTTATATAATTTGGTACTTTACAAATAATATCAAATGTGCATTTAAATGAAAATTCTTTGATTGGATAAAGTCGAGCTAACTGAACATAATAAATAAAATAGTAGAGTCATTAACCTACCCAGACTAAATCAAGTCGATATACCTAGAGACTGATTTTATTGCAACTAAAGATATAGGAAATTTCATTCTACAGATTGATGCAGACGTTAGCATTTTAAAAGTAAAAATATAAACAGGGAATCTGAAGAGAAGAATTTAATTTTGAAATGTAATGATTTTGCAAAAGAATTAAAGTGGTATTTGCTTATTATCCCTTACTAATTCTATGCAGAAATACAAAGAACAAAGACAATCTCTTCGTCAGGTTCTTTTATCAAGAACTTTTAGATAGAAGCGAAGCTTGCCAGTTTTATTATTGCTCAAATTGCTAAATAAAGGTATAAGCTTCCCTCTTTTAATGAAAGTTCTGCGTTGTAAAAGCTGTTATCGAGGACTTCCAATGAAGATTATTGCTTCTGTTTTATCTATTTTCCGTCCGGTACGTTTTCTAATTGTGGCTTTTACTTGTGCCCTAGTATTGTTCTCTAATGCTTTTCCTGCTTTTGCGATCGATAGCTACCAAAGTGACCCGACTGAAGGTACTACACAACTGCTTGATATTCAGGCTAAAACTGATGAAGCAGGTAAAGCACCACCAATAGGATTGAGAAAGACTCAAAAAGAGACTAACGAAGGGCTAAATGAGGTTCAGGGAGCTGCTGATATTGACAAACAGAAGCGTCCAGAAAATTCCCAGGCTTCAACATCTGTGGAAGAAAATATAAAGAATGTGTTGGAGAAAGTTACAGGTAAGTAACAGATTTAATACTTTAGTAGTTTTTCGATAGTAATGGGTGATTGCATCAAAGCAGTGACCCATTGCTGCTTTTTAATGTGACGTTCACATCATAACTTACTTAAATTAAATATTTAAATTTAAAAATTAAATATACAAATATGTTCATCCGTATTAAGGAATAGGTGTAACTATGTCATCTGATAATTAATTTAAACTCAGAATGTCTCCTTTGGTTGATGTGGATTAGATGGAAAATTTGGGAAATTAATAGATAACTTTGCTTAGGAATGGAAAACAATGCGTTCGATAAACATTGGTTTGACCGAAGAACAGCGTCAAGGTGTAATTAATCTGTTGAATCAAGATTTGGCAGATGCCTATCTACTGTTGGTGAAAACCAAAAAGTATCACTGGGATGTCGTTGGCCCTCAGTTCCGCTCTTTGCACCAGCTTTGGGAAGAACACTACCAAAAACTGACTCTAAATATTGATGCCTTAGCAGAGCGGATTCGTACTTTGGGTGGTTTTCCAGTTGGAACATTGGAGGGATTTCTTAAGATTGCTACCCTCAAGGAGCATGCTGGAAATGTGCCCACAGCAACGGGAATGGTATCTAATCTAGTGGATGATC
This sequence comes from Nostoc cf. commune SO-36, assembly GCF_023734775.1. Classification (NCBI taxonomy): domain Bacteria; kingdom Bacillati; phylum Cyanobacteriota; class Cyanophyceae; order Nostocales; family Nostocaceae; genus Nostoc; species Nostoc commune. The sequence continues at coordinate 4,295,295 of NZ_AP025732.1, forward strand.
ACGAGCAGGTTATTCGTAACTTAAGAGAACATGTAGATCAGTCCGGTGAGCAGTTCCACGATCAAGGAACTGCTGACTTTTTGACTGGACTTATGGAACAGCATGAGGAAATGGCTTGGATGCTGCGTTCATTTATTGAAGGAGAAGCACTGGGCCCAGATGGTAGACAGCCAGCAGAAAATGCTAAGACTCCTGTAGGCGTGTAGTTCTAAGGTTTGAATTTAGGGTGGCTGTATGTGAAACCAGTTGAGGGAAGATTGATTACTCATTAATAACTCAACACACTTCAGTTAGTGATATTTTGCACTGAAAAATCCTCCCAACCCCTTTAAAAAGCTTGCTCTGATTCCCTCCTTTTTTAGGAGGGTTAGGGAGGATTAAGCCCATAAACCAAACTTATTACCTTGTAACTGGTGTCAAAGGATTAATCTCGTTGCATCTACCTAATTCGCCATATTCATTGCAAAAATAACATAATACAAGGAGTATTTAAGCAAGTGCCAGAAGTATATAAAGCAGAACGTACTATATCTGCTGTATTCAAAGAACAGAAGCAAATTGATGATGTAATTCGGCGTTTATTAGACAGGGGTGTGCCGAGAGATCATATTTCGGTTATGGGCAGAAACTTCCAGTCAGAAACGAGAATTGCTGGCTTTATTAGTAAAAAAGATGTGATTCTCGGAGGTTTGCGAACAGGAGCAGTTTTTGGTTCCCTGTTTGGTTCCTTTCTGAGCTTGCTTACGGGTGTAGGCGTACTGTTTATTCCTTTTGTCGGCCCAATTGTGGCAGCAGGGCCTATTGGTGCAGTGCTATTGGGGGCTGCTAGCGGAGCGATCGCAGGTAGTGCAGGTGCGGGTCTAGTATCGGTTCTAACTACTTTAGGAATGCCAGAAGATAAAGCGGCTATCTATCAAACCCGCTTACAAGCCGGCGAGTTTTTAGTGATGGCAGAAGTTCCTAGCGATCGCACTGGCGAATTTCAATTGCTACTCGAAAGTGCTGGTGGCGAAGAAATTCACACAATTGAAAAAACCTTTGCTCGCCCTTGTCCTGGACAGTGCAACAGCCCACAAGACTTGTCTCCTGAGGTTCGCGCTCATCTTTCTGAAGAAGCTCAACGCACATTTATTGAGCGCTATAACACTGTCTTTAATGAGAAAAATGACGAGTTCACGGCTGAACAAGCTGCCTGGGAGTCTGTTCATCAGCAATATGATGAAGATGAAAACGGTGTCTGGTCAAAAGCCAAGGTTAAAGCTTAAGGATTTCCAAAAAATAAATTATCCAATTTTATAGAGTGGGTAATCCTGCCAACTTTTAGTTAAGGGTGGTAACGTTCATCTGTATTTATAGCGGTTTCCACATGGGTAATACAAATTCACAAAAATCCTGATACATATAGATTTCTCGTAGGGGCATGGCCATGCCCCTACCACCGTATTTGTATCATTTGAGATTCGCTATATCTGCGGTTTTAAATCTTCATTAGGGCAATTTATAGCTACCAACACGTAGATTTAACTGACCTTGGCGCGGATTTTGGCTGAATATGAATGCGCCTTCTTCAGTTTCCCCACTAGATAAAAAGTCGATCTGTTGCTCTCCTGTTTCTGTAACTTTGCCGTTAATTAGTAACTCAGCCATAATTTGGACTGATTCGGCTGTGTCTCCTCCAGTATTCTCGACTTCAAAGGGAACATAAAATTGACCATCAACTTCCCGAATTGTTTGTTTTTTGGTAACAGAAAGGATGGGAGGTTGATTCTTTTCGTTCAGCCAAGTGTAGCCCACCAGACTCACAATGATTGCTACAATAAGTGAGGCGACGCTGAATGTTACCCACTCTGCAATAGAGCGTGATGGTTGTTCAGTTTTAGTCATATTGCTAACCTTCCAGCTGCACCGCCAATAGTTGCAGGTAATCCCAGCATTAATGTGTGATCTAACCACATTGTCCAAGGGTCACTAAAAGTTAATTTTTGAAAGAACCACAACATAAAAGCGCCTGCTAGCAGTGATACTAGATAGGACATAATAGTTTCGCTCGATGGGCGTTGGAAAATTCCCTTTTGCTGTCTTCGCTTTTGTTGGTCAGAAAAGCCTGCTTGAAATACAATGCCATAGGAAATGAGCAGAGATGTGGCGATCATTGCCAACTGCCAAGGTGGTGAGGCTGCGGCTGCAAGCATGGGAATTTCATCGGTTGGAGCAATGTTAAATGCAATTACAGTTGCACCAATCAGAGTTGCACCTAAATCGGCAAAAGTGGCGTGTAACTCATCCCCCTTATTCTTGGTTGCGTCGTTTAGCTGATTGGCAGCTTTTCCTTCTGTATTATTGTTTTCACTATCTCCCAATAACTGGTTTGCTAATGCTACACCGATGGCAAAGGGCACACTTTCAAAGATGATTTTACCTAAAGATTCCTTTAGGGAAGTTTCTAGGGTCAATTCTCGCAATAGTAACAGCACAAAGGCAGAACAAGCTAGTCCGATCGCGATCGCTTCTACGGTATCTATTGCGGCTTGATAAGTTAGCCTAGTATATCTGCGTTTCCGAAAGCCTTCTATCTGATTAAGCAAAAAAACCACAATAAACATCAATGCGATCGCCATCATCATCAGTTGTGGTTTGGCTCCTGATCCAATCCACCAAACCTCCATTGTATACAGTAAGGGTATGCCAAATAAAAAACCTCCACAAGCACCCCTAATGATGTCATTAATCTCACTCCTCCATATATTTTTTTGACGTTTTGTTGTCACTCCTGGACTTTCCTTTTGTTGAAAATTTGCTTTGACTTATACTCATTCTCTATGAAGATGCATATAGCAGTCCTAAATCCTTCGTGAAAAGTTAGATCTCCGGTTTTTCAAAGAAACCGGGGATCTGGACACTGCGAATTTATAATATTTTCATATTTTTCAAGGGGGGTGTTCTGTCGCACCCCGTATCTATCTTAAGATACATAATCTAGCAAATTCTTCTCTCGGTTGATGGAAGTCAAAAATAATACACAACTGTTAGTTTATGTAATAGCTGAATCAACTACAAGCTGGAAGTAAAAACCATGAGCGCCGAAAAAAGAGTAGAAGCTACTGTAAAGAATATTGAAGGGAAAATTCAAGAGGTTGTGGGTGAAATAACTGGCAATCCACAAGATAAAGCTGAAGGACAAACAAAGCAAGCCCAAGCCCAAGCTACTCACACTGTAGAAAACATTAAAGACGAACTTAAGAAAGCTTTAGATTAATTTAGTTTTTGCAGTGTAAATAGAAATAATAGTTCTGTCTAGGAAAGGATTTCAGAAAGCCCCGGCTTCTCTCGATAAAGGCATAACCAAAAGACAGTAGGGTAGCACAACTGTGCTACCCTACGAAATACCTACATTAAACACAATTAAAAACGGCTTGTTATCTATCGCTTAATTTTCATCCCGTCCGTGGATTTGAGCCGGTGGACTGGTTGCTTCAACAGCCGTGAATGGTTCCAGGATTTTGTATGTGTGGCTGGCTCCTTTGGGTACAACCCAAGAATTCCCAGGCTCTAGCAAAATCATTTGCCCTTCAATGTGCAATTCGGCACGACCATTAATTACATAACCAACTGTTTCATAGTCGCGCGAAGCTGGTTCTTTGTTTTCGTTTGGTTGTTCTTCTTCCCAAAGACGCATGGAAATAGATTTACCAGAAGCAAGATACTTCTGACCGAGTTTACCTTTAGGGGAATGGGTAGAATCTATTTTTTTAACGCTGGTATCGCTCATAATTACCTTACGGTTTGAGTACAACTTTGATGCAGTTATCTTTCTTGTGCTTAAAAATTTCGTAGCCGTGGGGCGCTTGTTCTAAAGGTAAGCTGTGAGTGATTATAAACGTTGGATCGATATCACCATTTTGGATGTGTTCTAACAAAGGTTTTAGATACTTGTGGACGTGTGTTTGTCCCATTTTCATGGTTAGACCCTTGTTCATCGCAGCACCCATTGGCACTTTGTCTATAAAGCCACCATATACACCCGGAATTGATACGTGACCACCTTTACGACAAGACACAATTACTTGTCGTAATGCCGTTGGACGGTCTGTTTCTAAACGTACTGCTTGCTTTACCTGGTCGTACATCGCCATAAAATCTGTGCCGTGTGCTTCCATTCCCACTGCATCTATGCAAGCGTCAGGGCCACGACCACCAGTCATTTCTTTGAGTGCTTCGCCTATGTCTACTTCTTCATAGTTGAGAACTTCAGCTTTGCCGTATTCTTTAGCCATTTGCAGACGTTCAGGAACGCGGTCAAAGGCAATTACCCGTTCCGCACCGAGCATATATGCGCTTCTGATGGCGAATTGTCCGACTGGGCCACAACCCCAAACAGCGACAATATCACCGGGTTTGATGTTGCAGTTCTCGGCTGCCATGTAGCCAGTGGGGAAAACATCTGTTAGAAATAGCACTTGCTCATCCGTTAAACCATCGGGGATTTTGAACAAGCCGACATCAGCAAAGGGTACTCGTGCATACTCTGCTTGACCACCAGCGTAACCGCCGAATAAATGAGAGTAGCCAAATAGACCTGCTGGCGAATGTCCCATTTGCTTTTCTACTAACCAAGCATTGGGGTTAGAGTTATCGCACAATGACCATAAATCCCGATTGCAGAAAAAGCAACCACCACAAGATATAGTAAAAGGAACAACGACGCGATCGCCTACGTTGACATTTTTAACTGCATTTCCAAGTTCTACCACTTCCCCATGAATTCATGACCAAGGATATCGCCCTTTTGCATCGTGGGAATGTAGCCGTCATAAAGATGCAAATCAGAACCACAAATTGCCGTAGATGTAATTTTAACAATGGCATCGCGTGGATTGAGAATTTTGGGGTCGGGAACTGTATCAACCCGCACATCGTTTGCTCCATGCCAGCAAACTGCTTTCATAATATTTAGTCCTTAGTTTATGATTTCTGGCTTGTTAATATCAAGATAAATATCTTGATTGGGTCTAATTTAGAGACGCGATAATTATCGCGTCCCAGTAACTGCACAAAGCTTATGCGACAATATATTTAGTCAAACAATGAGACAAATTGTTATAAGCTTAGACCCTATTTGTTCACTATCTGGTAGCAGCAGGAGTTCGGTAATAACCTTCTTTAGTTTCAGTCAATGGCTCAACTGTTTCTTCGACTTTATTTGTTGTAGACTTCAGAAACTCTTTTGTAGCTCTAGGAGTTTCTTCATCCAAATTTAGCTTCTCGCGGATATTATCAGCAGCGCTTTTTAACGGATTTTGGTTACTTGTTGTTTGGGTATCGTTTCTGATTTCACCTTGCCCGTCTGGTATTCCTTTGTAATAAGTGCCCTCTGGGGTTATAACATCAGCTTGTGCTACACTAACGTAACTAAAAGCTTGACCCAGTAAAAACATAAATCCTACTAGGAAAACTACAACGACTTGAGAAATGCGAATATTTCGTAACCGAGAAGTTAATCGATTCATAAAAAACCTCAATTCCATTATGTAAGATGTACAAATCCAAACACTGAATGACTATTCGGCATTTAGGGTTTAAGAACAACTTTGATACAGTTATCCTTTTTTTGTTGAAAAATGTTGTAGGCGTGGGGTGCTTGCTCTAGAGGCAATTGATGGGTGATAACAAAAGATGGATCAAGTTTTCCATCCAAAATCATCTGCAATAACGAATGCATATATTTTTGTCCATGCATTTGTCCCATCCTAAAAGTTAGACCCTTATTAAAGGCTGCACCAAATGGTATTTTGTCTACAAAACCGCCATAAACACCCATAATTGAAAGAGTCCCGCCTTTACGACAGGCAACCATCATTTCCCGCAGAACGTGGGGACGGTCGGTTTCCAATTTGAGCTTTTGTTTTGTTTGGTCGTAGAAGTCTTCTAAACCAACGCCGTGTGCTTCTAAACCAACGGCATCGATGCAAGCATCAGGACCACGACCACCAGTCATCTCTTTCAACGCTTCGCCAGCATTAACTTCTTCGTAGTTAATCACTTCTGCTTTGGCAAACTTTTTCGCCATTTCCAGGCGTTCGGGAAAGCGATCGATCTCGATCACTTTTTCGGCTCTCATCATATAGGCGCTAATCATGGCAAATTGTTCAACAGCACCGCAACCCCAAACGGCTACAGTATCACCTGGTTGGATATCGCATAATTCTGCGCCCATATAACCGGTGGGAATAGCATCGGAGATGAATAACAACATCTCATCCGGCAAATCTGGCGGAACTTTGACGACACCCACATCAGCAAAGGGTACACGGATATATTCTGCTTGTGCGCCTGCATACCCACCTAACATGTGGGAGTAGCCATAAATGGCTGAGGTGATATTGCCAAACAATTTTTCTTCAATCCAACCGTTAGAATTGGAGTTATCACACAATGACCACATATCACCTTGGCAATAATGGCAATTACCACAGCCAATTGTGGAAGGAACAACAACGCGATCGCCTATTTTTAAATTGTTGACTCCTCTGCCAACTTCCACGACTTCTCCTATGAATTCGTGACCAATAATGTCATCCTGTTGCACTGTGGGAATATAGCCACCATATATATGTAGATCAGAGCCACAAATTGCCGTGGAAGTAATTTTAATAATCGCATCACGCGGGTTAAGAATTGTCGGGTCTGGTACCGACTGTACCTGCACATCATTTGCACCGTTCCAGCAGACTGCTTTCATAGTTATTAGTCATTGGGCAAGTGGGCATTGGGCAAAGAACAAATAACTACTTGCGTCCAGAAGTTTGACCTTCAGTGGTGGAAATTTCGCCTGTTTCCATGAGCATCTTGAAACGGCGCAATTCATCACCAATTTGCTGTTCTGGTTCTTCACCAAAAAGTTTAGCTACAGTAGCTGCCAATGCTCCACCTGGTGGGTTATACTCCAAAACAACCTTGACTTCCGTGCCGCGATCGCCTGGTGCTTTTTTAAAGCGGACAAAACCAGAATTATCAATGTCTGCACCTTCTACAGAAGCCCAAGAAATAAATTCATTTTCTCGGTCTTCGAGAATATCTGCATCCCATTCTACGGTATTATCCAAAGGTGCATTAGCAATCCAATGAGAACGTTTTTCGTTATGCACCTTGACAGATTTAAGATGCTTCATAAATGTAGGCAGATTCTCAAAGTTGTGCCAAAAGCGATACAATTCTTCTGCCGATTTATTGATAGTTACCGTCTTTTCAACTTTGATGGGTTGGTTTATACCTATTGCTTCCTGTGCTTTCTGGATTGTGCTTTGCTTGGTTGCACCTTGATAAACCAAACCGCCACCGGCTAAAGCCGTCAGCGCTCCCCGCAATGAACCTTGCCTTAAACCCATTAGCACCATCGCACCACCACCAATGAGAGATGCCCAACGCTCAACTTCACCAGCTTCTGGCTGGTTTGTACTTGATTTATCCCCTGATGTTGAAGTCACTTTTTATATCTCCATTACTGTAAATTCACCATAGAGGCGCAAATACTCTCTTCTTTCCTCTTTGTTATTTGCGCCTATGCGGTAGCCGTCTATGTTCAAAAAACCTTACATTGATACAGCAGCCCCTGTCGTCGGCTTAGGAGGCTGAATCTGAGCTACTACCCGTGCCCGATACAACTGTGCCAATTGCTGTTCGTATTTCAATAAATCGTGGTAAATTTCTTTGAAAATAGCAGTTGCTACTGGGTCAGTGAACATTGCAGACAAATTGCCAATATCGCCGATACCAGTTTGCACATCACCTAGAGCAGAACGTAACTGATATATATCATCACTTCCTGTCATGGCACTTTTCACCTTGGCATACTGATTAGCAATATTTGCCCCTAAAGAAGGTTTTTCGCCTAATCGCTCAAGATAAGTTTCCAGTTTTTCAATGTGGCGCTGTTTATTAGCAATTATTTCTTGAAAGACTGAATTAACTTCGTTATCTGATTCCTTTTGCAAGTAGTTTTCAAATGCTTCTAGGGAATAACGTTCACCAGCAAGGGCATTATTTAAACCTTTGGTGATCTCACCTTTAGTTGAGCCACCCCAAGCATCACCCAACTTCCACCATTCAGCACTTGTGTCTTTTTCATTTGGTAATGCAGCATCTTTGCCACCATAACCCAAACGGCTCAAAATAGCTGTGGTGAAAATTGGCAAGTCTCCAGGTTCACGAGATGTAATCAAATTTCCGTCAACTACCACCGGCTCATCTATATATTTTGCACCAGCGTTAATCATGTCCTTGGCAATAGCGATAAAACCAGTGGCTTGTTTACCTCTGAGCAAGTCGCCTTCAATTAAAACTTGTGGGCCGTGGCATACCGAAGCAACTAATTTTCCTTGTTGTATAGCTTCTTGGACAAAGCGTACTGTGTTAGGGTTTCGCCGCATTTTATCGGGAGCCATCCCGCCGGGAATTATCACCGCGTCGAATTCGGCTGCGATCGCCTCTGTTGTAGTACCATCAGCTTGTATGCTGAGTTTGCCGCGTTTACCCTTATATTTTTCATTCATTCGGGAACCAAGGACTACTACCTCTATTCCAGCTTGTTTTAGTCCATTATAAGGAACTGTAAATTCTGCATCCTCTACCGACTGTTCAATGAGGATGGCAACTTTCTTCTTACCGGAATGATTGTTATAGTCAGCCATAAATTTGTATTGCCTGTTTATTTCTAGTATTTAACTAGCTACAATATTTATCGATTAGGACAGTAAATAGCTAGGATTTTTATTTTTGCTAAATAGAAAGAAAATAGTTATGAGTGAGAAGTTTACTACTGAATAATTCACGTTTGATAACTCCTAACTCATAACTAAAAACTTCAACTACAAGTTGCTTGACCATGAATTCATATTGACAATAGTATGTGCCAATAGGTAGTTTAGCTTCGTTCCTAGGGGATAGATTATTTTATTTCTAAAGCTATACATCTCTAGTAAGATAACTTCGTAGCCGGAAAACGCTATTGTGAGAATGCAGAAAAAGGCTAGTATCATGGCAGAAAAAAATCATAATGACGAAATTCAAACCAATGATTTGCCACAGGAAATTACCGAATCCTACGGTACTGGTGTAAAAGAGTTGCCGGGATACAATATTGGTGGGCGTTCAATGAGAGCAGAGAGACAGGAGTATACAGAAACTAGTCCTGAACTCACTGGTGGAGATGTTGATGCTTATTGGCAAGATGCAGATGCAGTTGGGGATGAAGCTGTTGGTGGTAGTACTTCCACTCCCGGTAAAAATGTGACTGAGGAGCTAGAAGCAGCAGTAGGGCTAGAAATGGCTGATTCTGAGTTTCTCCATACCAATGATATTTTAGAGGATCGTGATGGCGATCGCTGGGAGTTAGATCCAAAGTCTTCTGAAGATTATCAAGAGCGGGGAGAATAAGCTTAACAAAACCAGAAGCCGTATTCCTACTGTGAATTCAAAAATTTGATGTGGCTAAATTGGGCAGTGCTTTTATAAGCACTGTCACAATAAAAGGAATCATCTATCTATCGAAACATATCTCGAAAATCTCTCAATTTGGCAGGATTGAAATTACCAGGTTTTTACATTGCCTTTCCCAAGCATTATTTTAGCTTTTGATATAGCAATCCGCTTTGATTTCTGTTCGCGCAACGTGGTTGGTGTAGGCATAATTAGTTGTGTAGCAGCCAAGAAGCCTATTTGAGTTGTACTGAATGTTTTCAGAAATAAAATATGAGTTTTATATTGCATTTATATCTAAATTTAATGCTTCTTTCTAAAGTTAGACTATACTTTACCCGATTTATGTTCTGCTTATAATTATTCTTCTTTCTGATTTTAATACATCTGTCTTCAGTAGGGTAAAACGTTAAATGTACATTTGGTAACGTTACTAATAGAACTGATAAATTACAATCGGAGTTAATAATGACATTTACACAAACTGGCGATCCAACTATTCGTGAGCATGTCCAAGCTTGGCAACAGTTGGATGTGGATCAACAACTGGCTTTGTTTTGGTTCATTTACAAAGAATGGGTAAGTCGATTACACCGGCTGCTCCTGGTGCTAGCACTGTTTCACCAGAAATTGCGGAAGGTTTGTTTAATCAAGTTAAGGAATTATCTCACGAAGAACAATTACAAGTCCAGCGTGACTTGATTAATAAAGTGGATACCTTAATTTCTCGTGAATATGGTTCTTTGGGTGATACCACTAAGCTACTATTTTGGTATCGATTATCTCAAGGTATGGATGATGGTACTATCATTCCTGTACCTTCTGACTATCAACTTCCCTCAGAATGTCAAGAGTTGTTTGGCAGAATTCAAGGATTAGAGTTTGAGCAACAAATTACTCTTTTCCGTGATTATGTTTCGCCAATGGGGGCAGAACCAAAAGCAGGTGCTGAAATTTAGCAATTTAGAACTGAGCTTTTCAACTTTTTAGACTGCTTAAAGCTGCCTATTTAGTCTCAAAATGACGATGGTAGCTATACCAACTTCATTCAGAATAAAAGCATTAATAAACACAGAGTAAGAACTAAAGCTCTTACTCTGTCATCATCCATATCTTAATGCTATTCACTTTAGATCCTAATTTCTATATGCAAATTAAAAAGTGCCTGGGAGTGTTGCCGTGTTTCCACCCCAGGCACTTTTTATTCTTAACTTGCTCCTCACACACAAATATAAAGTATCACTACTTTCATCAGATCGCAAGTATACTGAGTGACACTTTTAAAATCGCACAAGGAATCTAATTTCTATATGCAAATTAAAAAGCGCTTGGGAGTGTTGCCGTGTTTCCACCCCAGGCGCTTTTTATTCTTAACTTGCTCCTCACACACGACTAAAACATATCACTAATTCAATCAAAAGGCAAGTGAGGTATGTGACACTTTCTAAACTGCACACCCTGCGGTCAATAATTTAGTGTAAAAAGTGACGTACACCAGTTAAGACCATCAGCAAACCTAGTTCGTTAGCAGCTCTGATTGAATCTTTATCGCGTACACTTCCCCCTGGTTGGACGATGGCTGTAATTCCTGCTGCTGCGGCTATTTTCACAGAATCATCAAAGGGGAAGAATCCATCGCTGGCTAGAATTGCACCTTTGGCTTTTTCTCCAGCTTGTTCTAGGACTATTTTAACTGAGCCGACGCGGTTCATTTGACCAGCGCCTACTCCTAGTGTAGTGCGATCGCTAGTTACAACAATGGCATTAGATTTAACGTGTTTGCAAACTTTCCACGCAAACAGCAATTCGGCTAATTCGCTGTCGGTGGGTTGACGTTCAGTCACAACTTGCCATTGACTAGTGTCTGCAATTATATCATCGCTAGCTTGGACAAGAAAACCACCTGCGATCGCTTTCACTGTATCTTTAGGGCCACTGCTCAAATCTGCTAGAGTTAAAACCCGGACGTTAGATTTCTTTGCCAGAATTTCTTGAGCATCCGCTTCACAACTCGGTGCAACCACACATTCTAAAAATGTTTTGGTTAACTCGCTTGCTGTATCATTATCAATCGGACGATTGAGAGCAACAATGCCACCAAAGGCAGAAACAGAATCAGCATTGAAAGCTTTTTGATATGCTTCCACAATCGTGTTGCCTAGTGCCGTACCACACGGATTTGTATGTTTGATAATTGTAGCTGCTGGAGTATCAGTAAATTCAGCAATAATTCGGCGTGCTGCTTCTAAATCAACTAAGTTATTGTAACTAAGTTCTTTGCCTTGGAGTTTCGTTGCGGCTGTCCATCCTGTTGGAGTAGTACCAGTTTGATACCAAGTGGCGGGTTGATGTGGATTTTCGCCGTAACGCAGAGATTGTAATTGTGTGCCGCTAAGGGTGTATTGCTGTGCTTCTGCGAGGTAAGATGCGATCGCTTGATCATAACTAGCAGTGTGCGAAAATCCTTTTAATGCCGCCTTTTGCCGAAACTCTAGGGATGCTACGCCGTTATTTTGGCGCAATTCCTCCAAATACTCGTCATACTGTGCTGGATCGCATAATACAGCGAGATGGGCGAAGTTTTTCGATGATGCCCGTAGCATTGCTGGGCCACCGATATCAATTTGCTCAACAGCTTCTAATAATGTTACCCCTGATTTAGCGATCGTTTCCTCAAAAGGATATAGATTCACCACCACTAAATCAATCGGGCGAATTTGGTTATTTTCTAAATCTGTAATATCTTGCGAAACATCTCGCCGCGCCAAAATTCCGCCATGAATTCGGGGATGCAGGGTTTTGACTCGACCACCTAAAATTTCTGGTGAGCCTGTATAATCTGCAACTTTCGTAACAGGGAGTCCCGCATCTTTGAGTGCTTGGGCTGTTCCCCCACTGCTGATTAAATCAAAGTCAAATTCTTCAACCAAGCTACGGGCTAGGTCAATTAAACCAGTTTTGTTAGATACACTCAGCAGGGCTAGACGCGCCATTGATCAATTCCTTAAAATTAGGCTAGAAGCGAAGGATCTCAAGTTTTGCATAAGCCTTGGTTCACTTCAAGACTTTTAAGAATCATTCTGAGATACGGTAGTAACGTGACAACAACAGGAGGCGGACAGGTTCTCCGTAACTCACTGACACAATCAAAAAGGATATTGTTAAATCAGTGAACAGTAATCAGTTATTTGAAACTGATTACTGAGTTTTGGGCAAACTATGCTTGCAACAGAAAATCTGATGCCGTGAGAGTTGGCGCACCAGTTAAAGTTGCAAATAGGCCACCACTGCCAAAACCAGCCGCGCTGCCATTTTGATTGTAAAATAACTCTCCACTCACAGCATCGTAGACAATTTTCGCTGTGCTAGTCCCCGCTAAATTTGTGACTTGAAAATCACTCTGATAACTGAAACCTGTTCCCGTAGCAGAAGTAATTGCACTAAAGGTAGTTTTATCTAGTAAAATCTTATCACCTTGAGAACTGTTGAAGTCAGTAATAGCATCAATTCCAACAACAGTGGTAGAAAACTCCGCATTGGTGTTGTAAAGGAATTTGTCAGCACCTACACCACCAATAAGAATATCATTGCCATTGCCACCCACAAGATTATCATTACCTTCAGAACCGATGAGAACATCATCGCCCGACTCACCCCGCAATAGGTCATCACCACTATTACCATTAATGATGTCATTACCCCCTTGACCATTAATTACATCATTGGAGTTGTCAAAACCCGCGACATTATTGTTAAGCTCATTCAGAAAGGTGACGGTGTTCTTGTTAAACAGATTAGTTTGAGTAGAGTTGGCATTGAAGACATCAAAAGTGTCAGTTACATTAGTCTGCTCATCAAAGAGGATATTACCGATAGCTGGACGTGAACCCTTTCCTGGCAGATTATCCAAGTTTTCTAATTGGAAGTTTTGCAAGGTAACTTTGGTAGAAGCTGTATCGAAAAAGGTGAGTTCTAAGTTATTACCATTTTGAGTAAGTTGAAGATTTCGGGCAGTTAAACTACTACCGATAAATTGCAACGTATCCAATTGACTAATCACCGTTGTTGATGGATTTGAACCAATACCAGTACCAGCAAAATCGGTGATGGTGTCATTGCCATCGCCAAGTCCCAAGACAAAGGTATCATTGCCATTGCCACCGGAGATGGTATCGTAGCCCCCATTGCCGGCAATGGTGTCATTGCCATTGCCACCAGAGATGTTATCGTTGCCGTCACCCGCAGAGATGTTATCGTCGCCATTATTCCCAGTGATGTTAGCACCAACAGCGATCGCAACTCTAGCAGTACTAGTCAGACTACCATCGCTGATGGTGTAATTAAAATTGGCATCACCACTAAACCCATTAATTGGGGTAAAGACGATGAAATCATCTGTCGAGTTGTCCTGAGTGCCGTTATCATTCAGTACAGCAGTACCGTTGGTTGCACTGCTAACCCCAGTAATGCTGAGGTTATTGCGATCGATGTCAGTATCATTAGCTAACAGATCGCTAGCTGGGATACTTAGTGCAGTATTGAAACCAGTAGTCAAACTATCATTAGCTGCCACGGGTGCATCGTTGACGGGCTTGACATTAAGGTTGAAAGTATTGGTAGTGCTACCGCCATTGCCGTCAGCGACAGTGAAAGTGAAGCTATCAGTGCCGCTAAAGTTGGCATTGGGGGTGTAGATGAAGAAGTCGTCGCTTGGGTTGTCTGGAGTGTTATTGTCGTTAAGTGTCAGTATGCCGTTGCTGGGGTTAGCGAAATCACTAATAGTTAAGGTATCACCATTCATATCTGTATACCTACGTATGATATTGCTAGCAAATATGTTAACGGAGGTATCTTCATTAGTGGCTGCCGCAGTCTGAAAGCCAAACACCACATAGCTCTCACCTGCATAAGGCTGACCGTTGGGGTCGGCATCTCTTGCCCCAATAATCAGGTCATCGAAGCCGTCGCCGTTAACATCCCCCGCATTGCTGACAGAACTGCCTGAGACGTCACCCACATCAATGCCGTTAATCACAAAGCCGTTGCTGCCGTTGAGGGTTGAGAGGTTAAATTGGGCATCAAAGTCACTATTGCTGCCAAACACCACGTAGCTTGACCCTGCACGAAACTGACCGTTGGGGGAGGCACCATATGCCCCAATAATCAGGTCATCAAAGCCGTCGCCGTTAACATCCCCCGCACTGCTGACAGAAGTGCCTGATCTGTCATCGCTATTAATGCCGTTAATCACAAAGCCGTTACTGCCGTTGAGGGTTGAGAGGTTGAATTGGGCATCAAAGCCACTATTGCTGCCAAACACCACGTAGCTTGACCCTGCATAACTCTGACCGTTGGGGTCGGCACGATCTCCCCCAATAATCAGGTCATCGAAGCCGTCGCCGTTAACATCCCCCGCACTGCTGACAGAACTGTCTGAGAAGTCACCGTTAATCACAAAGCCGTTGCTGCCATCCAGAGATGAGAGGTTGAATTGGGCATCAAAGCCACTATTGCTGCCAAACACCACGTAGCTTGACCCTGAGCTTGCCGCGAGGATAATCAGGTCATCAAAGCCGTCGCCGTTAACATCCCCCGCACTGCTGACAGAACGGCCTGAGTAGTCACTCACATCAATGCCGTTAATCACAAAGCCGTTGCTGCCATTCAGAGAGGAAAGATTGAATTGGGCATCAAAGTCACTATTGGTGCCAAACACCACGTAGCTTGAACCTGCATTATTTTGACCATTGGGGTCGGCACGATCTGCCCCAATAATCAGGTCATCGAAGCCGTCGCCGTTAACATCCCCCGCACTGCTGACAGAACCGCCTGAGAAGTCACGCTCATTAATACCGTTAATCACAAAGCCGTTGCTGCCATTCAGGGAGGAAAGATTGAATTGGGCATCAAAGCCACTATTGCTGCCAAACACCACGTAGCTTGACCCTGCATAACGCTGACCGTTGGGGGAAACACCTGTTGCCCCGACAATCAGGTCATCGAAGCCGTCGCCGTTAACATCCCCCGCACTGCTGACAGAACTGCCTAAGTTGTCACGCTCATCAATGCCGTTAATCACAAAGCCGTTGCTGCCATTCAGGGACGAGAGGTTAAATTGGGCACCAAAGCCACTATTGCTACCAAACACCACGTAGCTTGACCCTGCATAACGCTGACCGTTGGGGGAGGCACCTGATGTCTCAATAATCAGGTCATCGAAGCCGTCGCCATTAACATCCCCCACATTGCTGACAGAACGACCTGACGAGTCACGCTCATTAATGCCGTTAATCACAAAGCCGTTGCTGCCATCCAAAGATGAGAGGTTAAATGAAGTAAACTGAGGTGCTTCATTGACTCCATTAATGGTCAAGTTGACGCTAGCTGTGTTACTCAAGCTGCCATTGTTAGTGGTGTATGTAAAGCTGTCAGTGCCGCTTTCACCGACAGTCAAAACTTCAAATGAAGCATTCGGGTCATAGGTCAAGCTGCCATTAGCATTAAGGGTAACTAAGGCCCCAGAACTCAGGGTAATGGCAGTGCCAACAACAACTGTATTACCATTGACAGCCGACACCGTTAGGAAGTTGCTGTCGTTAGCTAATATCTCTATGTTAACGGCAGTGTCTTCGTCGGTGCTAACCGTGTCGTTAACCGCGACAGGAGGTTTATTAGTAGGTGTAGGTGATGCAAAACCAAAGACCACGTAGCTTGACCCTGCTCTAGACTGACCGTTGGGGTCGGCACCAGTTGCCCCAATAATCAGGTCATCGAAGCCGTCGCTGTTGATATCTCCCGCACTGCTGACAGAACCGCCTGAGTAGTCACCGGGAGCAATGCCGTTAATGACAAAACCCTCGCTGCCATCCAGAGATGAGAGGTTGAATGGGGTGCCAAAACCACTGCTACGACCAAACAACACGTAGCTTGACCCTGCACGAAACTGACCGTTGGGGGAGGCAGCGCTTGCCGTGATAATCAGGTCATCGAAGCCGTCGCCGTTGATATCTCCCGCACTGCTGACAGAACTGCCTAAGCTGTCATCTGCATCACTGCCGCTAATCACAAAGCCATTGCTGCCATTCAGGGACGAGAGGTTAAATTGGGCACCAAAGCCACTATTGCTGCCAAACACCACGTAGCTTGACGCTGCACCAAACTGATCTTCGGAGTCGGTAATTTTTGCCGCTAGAATCAGGTCATCGAAGCCGTCGCCATTGATATCTCCCGCAGTGTTGACTAAAAAACCTGAGTAACCCACACTGCCGTTAATTACAAAGCCGTTGCTGCCATTCAGAGATGAGAGGTTGAATTGAGCATCAAAGCCACTATTGCTACCAAACACCACGTAGCTCTCCTCTGAATTACGCTGATACTGATTGTAGAATTCAAAATATCTTGTCCCGATAATCAGGTCATCGATGCCGTCGCCGTTGATATCGCCTGCACTGCTGACAGAAGTGCCTGAGTAGTCATCTACATTAATGCCGTTAATCACAAAGCCGTTGCTGCCATTCAGAGATGAGAGATTGAATTGGGCACCAAAGCCACTATTGCTGCCAAACACCACGTATGCTCTCACCCTGCATTATTTTGACCGTTGGGGTCGGCATCTCTTGCCGCGATAATCAGGTCATCTATGCCGTCGCCGTTAATATCCCCGCACTGCTGACTGGAAAACCTGAGTAGTCATCTACATTAATGCCGTTAATCACAAAGCCGTTGCTGCCATCCAGAGATGAGAGGTTGAATTGGGCCCCAAAACCACTATTGTTGCCAAACACCACGTAGCTCTCACCTACATTATTTTGACCGTTGGGGTCGGCACCATTTGCCCCAATAATCAGGTCATCGAAGCCGTCGCCGTTGATATCCCCCACACTGCTGACAGAAACGCCTGAGAAGTCACGCTCATCAATGCCGTTAATCACAAAGCCGTTGCTGCCATCCAGAGATGAGAGGTTAAATTGGACACCAAAGCCACTATTGCGACCAAACACCACGTAGCTCTCACCTGCATAAAGCCGACCGTTGGGGTCGGCATTGGGTGCCCCGATAATCAGGTCATCGATGCCGTCGCCGTTAATATCCCTCGCACTGCTGACTGAGAAACCTGAATAGTCACTCGCATCAATACCGTTAATCACGAAGCCGTTGCTGCCGTTAAGCTCAGATAGATTTAAAACTGCATTAGCCATTGTTGTTGATTCTCTTTCGTTGTGTTGTTTGTCATCTGTAGAGAGGTGAAATTATCATGTCTTTCATCCCATCGTCACCATCCGCCGAATTTCATCACTCTTAAAGCCGATCGCCATTGGACGACGCACCCCCGGTAGTGCCACCACATCGTATAATTCCAGTACTGCCCCCTCTATTCGCAAAGAATGCACAATATCCCCGCTTTTCAGGTCAATCACCAGTAACCCACAGCGAGGTTCAGCATTTTTCTGAAACAATTTCTCGTCTAAAGGCAACCCACTAAAAGTCTTGTTGTGCCTGGGCTGAGAAACTCCGACGATCGCAAAATCACCATGAAATGCACAACCGCGCATATATCCCGGACAAAAAGCCACAGGTTCAAAACTGCCCCGTTCTAAATCTAGGTAGCCAAAATCTCCAGTCCCAGAGTTGAGTAACCACAGTTTCTCTTTATACCACCGAGGAGAATGGGGCATGGAAAGTCCTGTGATCAGTATCTCGTTACTTTCGACATCAATGACGCAACCACCATCAGCTCGCCTATCCCGCCATCCTTCTGCCACATCCGACTGACTCACAGCAGTGACGTATCTGGGTTGACCATCTCGCAGTGCTAACCCGTTAAGGTGACACCTGTCTTCTGCTGCCAATTTACTAATAAACGGCGGTTGCCACAGGGGTATGAAACTGTGCGTTTGACTGACTCTAGCTAAACAGCTAAATAGGGTATTGACAAATACTAAATTCTGTGTATCGCTATCTGCTTGAGAATTACTCAGGGCGATATCGTGGATATCTAAGTCTCCAGTCACATAACTCACCTGCGGCAAATACACAGCATCATAGTTGCTATGGATTTGTCCCGGTTGTAGAATGTTTTCAAAACGCCACAGTTGATATAGCGAACTCATATACAAGCTGCTACCTTGGGCATACAATCCCATGCAACGCTCAAAGGTGCGCTCGAATACTGATAGTTTGCCGCTAGATTGCAAGCCGATGAAAAATAATTTACCTGCTTGATAGGTGGTAAACGCCAAACTCAGATTTTGCTCGAACAGCCACGGAGTGAACTGGCGGGAAGCATTCAACTCCAAGGAAGCAGCTACAGGATTTTGATTCATTTTTTTTCCTCAGTATGAAAGTTTATAATTGTTAGCTCCTCCTTCCTTGTTCCCTATTATCACTGAAGCAAGGTCATGTAAAGTTATTTACTGAATACTCATAAGTCAATTTTTGTATCTTTGGGCAAGCAGATAGAATCTATTAAAAAAGTAGAATTTTAGGAGTAAACCTCTGTCTTTACAAGCTATCACCGTTAAAAAAGAAGCCACTCAACCCCCCGCAGGCTTAATTGTCACTTTGCATGGTTGGGGAGCTAATGCTGAAGATGTAGCGTCTTTGTTACCCTTGCTCAACTTACCTGATTACCAATTTGTATTACCCAACGCACCTTACCCTTATCCCTATTCCCCAGTAGGGAGGGCATGGTATGACCTACGGGTGGAGAATATGTATCAAGGATTGGCAGAAAGTCGGCAACTGCTAATAGATTTTTTGCAATCTTTAGAAAGTACCACTGGTGTACCTTTGTCACGCACCATTTTAAGCGGATTTTCTCAAGGCGGGGCAATGACTTTAGATGTCGGCTCAAAATTGCCCTTAGCAGGTTTAGTTGTTATGAGTGGGTATTTACATCCTGATGCAGTAACGGCAGATCAAAAAGGGATTCCGCCGACTTTAATCAGCCACGGGAGGTATGATGAAGTTGTGCCTCTACAAGCTGCTTTGAAGGCAAGAGAAACTCTAAAGTCTCTAAAAGTGGCGGTAGAATACCACGAATTTGATATGGGGCATGAAATAAATCCACAAACGTTAGAGGTGCTACGAAATTTCGTTGTAAATACAATTGGTTAGTCAGGATTACGAATTTTTTATAAATTCTGGTACAAATTCTGACAATTTTCACGAAATCAATGCCTTCTAATGAGTAATATATATTGGGTGGCTGCGTTCAGTGCAACTTAACCCATGCTGAAGGCGAGTGCTGCATAAGGGAGGGGCGAGCATTATGACAACTCTAAGCATTTCCAGGAAAGAAATTGCTGCATGACTGTGGCAGAAGTAGAAGAACTAGCAACACGTCTGGAGCTAGATAATTATAGTAATGCTTTTGAGGGGTTTAAATGATTGGCATTTATTGCGAGCGATCGCATTTCAGCGCCCAGAGTTAGTTGAACCCTATATCTACCTCTTAGACTTGGAACCTTACGATGAAGCGTAATAATTTTGGATTTTAAATTTTAGATTTTAGATTGGGGTCAACTGGCTAAAATCGAAGATTATCACGGTTAATGTATTACCTGGTTGCTCCGAGACTTCTAATGCCATTACCACTTAATCCAAAATCCAAAATCCGTCTTGAAAAGTTTGCTACGGAGGGAAACCCTCCTTACAACTTTTCGCAAAATCCAAATTGAACAGGGTTCTAATTGCTGTAGGTGGCGGTATCGCCGCCTACAAAGTATGTCCATTAGTTTCGACGCTGTTTAAAACTGGGGTGGAGGTTCGAGTTATCCTCACCCGTTCCGCGCAAGAATTTATCACGCCTCTGACAATAGCTACCCTATCTCGTCATCGAGCCTACACAGATGATGATTTTTGGCAACCAACTCACTCTCGCCCGTTGCATATTGAGTTGGGTGAATGGGCAGATGTCATGGTAATTGCTCCTTTAACAGCTAATACATTAGCCAAGTTAGCCCACGGAATGGCTGATAATTTACTTACAAATACCGTGCTGGCTTCTACTTGTCCCGTGCTGTTAGCACCCGCAATGAATACGGATATGTGGGAACAGCTATCAGTGCAGCGAAATTGGCAACAGCTATTGATCGATAGCCGATATCATGGGATGAATACAGCATCAGGATTATTAGCGTGCGATCGCATCGGTGCTGGGAGATTAGCAGAACCTCCAGAAATTTTGGCTCACATCCAATCGCTGTTACACACTCAAGGTAAACGGGATTTAGCAGGTAAACGAGTGTTAATTAGTGCTGGGGGAACGCGAGAGTTTCTTGACCCAGTAAGGTTTATTGGCAATCCTTCCACAGGTAAAATGGGATTAGCTTTAGCCCAAGCCGCACTTCACCGAGGGGCAAACGTCACCCTAGTACATGGCCCAGCTAATTGGGATGTACCATTAGGAGTGCAAGCAATTCCCGTCATTAGTGCCGAGCAAATGCACCAGGCAATGCTGGAATATTTACCCAACGCTGATGTAATTGTGATGTCAGCAGCCGTGGCAGATGTGAAGCCAAAGAATTATAGTACAGAAAAATTGCCCAAGCGATCGCTCCCCCAAGCCTTACCCCTAGAACTAGTAACGGATATAGTCGCCCAATTAGCAAAAATTAAACAGCCACATCAGATATTAATTGGTTTTGCGGCACAAAGCGGGGATATTATCAAACCTGCGTTAGAAAAGTTACAGAATAAAAAACTCGATGCGATTGTTGCCAATCCCATCGATCAACCTGATAGTGGTTTTGGTAGCGATAATAATCAAGCGATATTTTTAGATTATCAAGGACGGCAAGTAGCGATCGCACCTTGTTCTAAATTAGAAATGGCACATCAATTATTTGATTTTGTCTTATTTTGACTAAGTTCCTCAATCTCTAGTAGCGTGCCAAGATACAAAAATTTCTCTTTGCGTCTTGCTGATGTATTGACATTGCGAATTACACTGCATTACGAGAGTTATTTGGTAGGCATTCTCTGATAGGACAACGCCAACTATTAGATTACTTGCTTGAAAATGACTTAACTCCTTTACAGGGAATGATTATTGATAGATTTTTCGACCTATTACCGGATATCTGGCTAATTGATGGTTTAGCAAACCGTTGTGCATACTGCGGCACACTGATGCGACTTCATCCTAACAATAAACTTTTTCCACAAGGGCGCTGTCCCATTCGCCAGTGTATTGGTCATGAATTGCCAAAAGTATCCGAGAAACTAGATCCCAACAAAGATATTTTACGCATTGCCAAGCCGCAAATTCTCACCTACTGGACAGGCCCAGCAATTGATGAATTAGCCATTTTTGATAGCGCAAAACAAAGTAGCTTAAACGCTGAACTTTATCCAGAGTCAGATTTATGCGATATAGCAATTAATGAACGAACAATTGGGATTGATGCTAAGTCCTATACAAGTCCAGTGACTTTAGGTTTGCGTCTCAATCGTAGTATTGGCGGGCTGATTTATTATCGTCGTCGGATTTTGGCTGTGAGCGATCGCTTAATTGAGGATAACCCAAGCTACATTTCTACCCTCAAATCAACACTTGAGAAAAAAGGTGATGCGGCCAGTTTAGAAATTATGTCAGTCTCCTCCGTCATTGAGTTTTTAAAGAAGATGCCCTATGCGAACCAAACCTGATTCTTGGAAAGGTGCAGAGCGAATTTGTTGGCTTTGCGTCTTCATGGAAGAATTTATCGGCACTAATTCACTGGAGTATGCACCAGTAGTTATGTCAGGCATGGCCAGCATTTTTAAATGCACCTGCCTTTGCACAAGCCCGTCAAGCTATTTTCAATATGCGGCAGATGTCACTGGCTTATGTAACGCACCAATCAGTTAAGCACGCAATTGCTCTCTATAACAATTATCATTACTCCAACAATACTCAAGGGACGTATGAAATTGATATTGAAACACTTCACTTTCAAAGGACTGATGCTTTAGAAGATTCGCAAATTACAAAGGCGCGGCAAATTCTCAGTAACCCTTTGCCCTACGATACCTATGGTTTTACAGTTGCCGATCCTCGTCAGCCAATGGCTGTGGCGTTAGGTGAAGACTCAACCTCGGTGAAACTAGACATTCCGCGTATCTCTGCCCCGATCGCTGCACATCGCACACATTCCCTCAACCGCCAACCAAGAGGAAAGATTCGCATTCCCCTAAAAGAACTGCGTGATTTGGCTATTGAAATGGACGAGCGTGAACAGCAATATCCTGAACGACGGTCTGGGAACTGGGCAGATCGCTTTGAACGCTTTGACCTGATGGTGTCAGAGGCTGGAAAAGGACTGCGGAAAGAAGATGATGTGCTGGAATTAGAGGATATTAAGCACTTAATTGGTTTGCCAGGGTCGGGTAAAACTACCTTACTGGTGTTGATAGCTGTCTGGTTGGGGCTACATGCTTATAAAGCAATGTTTGTATTCCCCTCAATTGAAGTTGCTAGACAGTACATGGCTGATTTGGCATTTCATCAAGTTAAGGTGGGAATGCTTGTCGGTCAAGGTGATGAAACTCGTCGTCGCCATGCAGATAATATTGCAGAAGCGATCGCTGCTATAGGAAACAATGGTGGTTTTGCTTACAGCTTAGAACAGGCAGAAGTTTTTGGACTGAACTGCGTTCTACCAGCCTTTTCAACTGCGGATATGTCTTTGTGGGGCTTTGGTTATGCACCTTGCAATGAGGTATTGCAAGGAGGGGGGAAACAGGGAAAGATGAAAAAATGCCTGTGTCCCCTCTGGACAATGTGCGGTCGTAACAAAGCACAGCGAGATTTATTGGATGCTAATATTTGGGTTGGTCATGTGCGATCGCTCGATACTCAAATATCACCCCATGCGACTTACGAACAATTACGATATTTTGAATTAATTGCCCGAACTTTTGACCTAGTGGTTTTCGACGAAGGCGACATGGTGCAGAAAGTCTTAGATGATTATGGGGCTGCAACTTTAAGTATTTCCGGCTCAGAGCGATCGATTCATAGAGTCATTCTCGAACAAATTCTTAATCGCTTTGCTCGTGGTGAAAACTATCGACTATTTGATCGGGATATAGAACTTTATAGTCGTGACTTAGCGGAATTTGGCAATCATAATACCTCTTTGATTACCACCATCCATAATATGTCAGCGTCGCGGGTAAAAGAACGCTACGAAAATCAATTACTGACTGTATTAACGGATTGTTAGCGAACTCTTGAATAGTGTTAAAAAATCTACTAAGCAAGATGAAATTGATGAACAAGAAGCCAAAACAGAAGTTACCAGAAGTCGAGCTTTAGCGGAATTTTGGGAAAAAGCAGCATATAACGCCTTTTATGACCGCACAGGTGTTAATAACCCTCAAGATTTTTAAAGCTGATTTTTGGCCTCATTACATAGGCATAAATAAAGAAACTTAGAACAGCAATGGAATACTCTCATTCAGCATTTTCGGCGCTACTTAGCTGAAAATTTGATTAAACACCGTGATGCGATCGTTCAAGAAATTATCGAATTATTTTTCAAACTCTGTTTTCCCAAGCATCAATTAACTATCGAAGCTGAGGATTTAATTAAATTACTGATAACTGTTACATTCGTAATTTTGGGTTATCAGCGAATTGTACCAGGAACAAGAACAATGGTTGCAGAAGGCTTTATTCGTGATCCTATTGTAGAATCTACTGCATCACCAGAACTCAGAAAATTTATTCCAGAAAGCATTTTAGGTTCATTTTCTGGTGTGCAATATAGTTTTTTTAAAGCCCTAACAACGCGCACTGCTGCCAGAAACGTGGAATTATCTTACATTACATTTGTAGGTGCGCCTCGGATGTTAATGCACCGCTTTCATCGGTTGTTAGAAGCAGATAATGGACAAGCAAGCCCAGCTATTTTAATTACATCAGCCACATCATTTTTACAAGCAAGTCCAGCCTATCATATTAACGCTGGGCCACATTATTTACTTAAAGCACGTCAGCCAAAAAATCATACATCAGCAAAAAGCACTTATTGTTTCAAATGGTTTTCAGATAGTCAACGAGGTGATCAGCCTTTACTATACAGTGGCGCAGGCGATCCCGACCTGCAAAAACGTAATCTTCAGCTGATGGTAGATGCTCTTGTTAAAGGAGGAACTACTAAATCTGAAATTTATAAAGCTATGAATAAATTTGATGTTAAGTCTGGTATTCGACGTAAAGCCGCTTTAGTTGTTAACAGTTATGATCAAGCTCGCCATATTAAGAAATACATAAATAACTATTATCCTGATATTGGTAGGTATACAAAAGCAGTTGTTAACTCTTTGAGAGAAGGAGAACAACCAAAGGATTTTGTCACTTCTGCTCAGTGTGAAGCATTGGGAGATGATGAAAACTGTGACATTTTAATTTTTCCCATGCTGGCAATTGGTAGAGGTGTCAACATAGTTTTCACCAAAGGGGAAAGGAAACTAGATGCAGCAATTGGCTCGATTTACTTCCTCACTCGTCCTCATCCTACCAAAAATGATATGCAGCTTTTGTACAGTTTGGCAGGACGAGCAACACAAGAATTTGATAGTCGAGTTTTTAGTGAAACAGAAGATTTGAATGCCATAGCAACAGCTTGGCGACAATCTAGAAAAGACCTCTGGTTAACTGCCAATAGATTGTTACGTGAACCCTTAATGGCAAGCCGTTTATGGCCTGAACTATTCAAATCATTTATGGCTAATCAAATGGTAGCTATTCTGCAAACAATTGGTCGAGGGATGCGGAATGGATGCCCGGTATCAGTTTACTTTGTTGATGCAGCTTGGGCTAAAAAATCAACAGAAGGTAAACCCGACTCTGGACGAGATAGTATGCTGGTTCAGATGCGAATTATTTTAGAAGAATGTGTGAACCATGAAGACCCCGTAATTCGAGAAATTTATCAAGAACTGTATGGCGCATTTCTAGAACCTTTACAGCACATTCAAGGAGTAATTTATCCTGATGAATTACATTCCTTAGAAGAATCGGCGGATGAAGAAGAAGGTTTTGACGAGTTTTCACCACTATTGGAGATGTAAAAATGATGAATAACTTTGATAATGAAATTGAATTGGAAGAAGATTTATTGGCAGAAGACGAAGACGAAGAAACTGAAGGTGATTTAGTCTCAGATACATTGTATATCCAGCAAGGTGCAATCAAACCAATTGCAAAATTTCCTTTGGCTTTTAGCGTACCAGATAAACTACTACCAATTATAGTAGAGGGTTGTAACCTTACTTGGACAAAAGCAGCTTTGCAATGTTTTAGCGAGATTCGACAAGGAGATAATGTCACAAATCTTCCTTATGGCTCATTGCGAAATTTTCTACAAATAGTGCTAAAAGATGCTACGCGAATTGAACCAGAGATAGGTCTTAGCAAGAGTGCATTTTATCATGCTAGCAAGGGAGATGAGCCAGAACCTTTTGTTTACCTTACTGGTGGCAATGAGGAAGAAATAAATAGAATACTTCGCCCAATTATTAATGATTGGTTAATAAACTATCTCAAACCATTTGCTGAGAAGGAGGATATATCAATAAACATTATTGAGCGCTTAGAGGATGTGCAAGAAAGAGGAGATTTAATAAAAGTTTCTCCATTCAAATCTCAAGTATTACCTTGGGCTTGGAATAAAGAAACGGAAACAACTCAACCTAAAGATAAATATGCATATCGAATGCTTGCAGATTATCTGGCTCGTCAAATTGCTGGAAAAATAATTTTTCCAGGTTTAAAGCCAATGAAACGCATTATTTTCAGCAATGGCACATTTACTTCTGGTATTGCAAAACTGATTACAGAGCCGATTTCCTTAGAGGGAACAAAAGGAAAATTCAGTTTTGTCGTAAGTTTAGAAGTTGTTACTTATCCATCTTTACATCAACCTTTATTAAAAGTTGAGGTTTCTAAACGTCGCTGGTTCACTCAGCTAAAAGCTCCTAAATATGACCGCAGAAATATTAGCGGTTTCATATTTTCTCAAGAGCATACCGATCGAGCCTTTAACTATCAATTAAAATGCGAACGAGATAAAAAAGGCAAAAATGCTAAAACTAACAAGGAAGAGCAGGTAAAATGGGTTTGGAGAACAGATAAAGATTTTGAAATCCTGCGGAGAGAATTAAATCTTGGGTCATCTTGTGATGGTCAAGAAATCGCTTTAGGTTCAGCCTCTACTAATAGCTGTGAGGTACTTCTAACTTACCGTAATGGACTTCAAGATAATTCAGAAGACGATGAGGAAATTCCAGAAAAATATGGTATCGAAACAGGTGTACCAGAGCGCGATAAATTAGACGCTTTTGAAGCGATCGCTCAAATTCTTCAACCATTAGGAATGCAAGTATTCAATAAATATTCTTTGGTTAAATCAATCCATGACTGGAAGAACGCACAGAAAGCGACACGCATGATTAATCTTCCTACACTCCTTGGTGGTGTTTTGGAAGCTCTTGAAACAAATACAAACTTGGAATTTACTCCGAAATATCTCGATCAACTCAATGATAAACAAATTGATGACTTACTAAGTAAATATTTTGACATTCGCTTAGAAGGTATTCATTGGGGAAGAAAAGCTCTCCAATTCAGCCAGCGCACAAAAAATCAAACGGGTGATCTTCAAGCCATTACTCAGGCAAATCAAGCAGCGATGCAGAGATTATATCCCAATGAACAACCGTCACTTTTTATCTTTTATGAAGCTCATTTAAAAACAGAAGCAAAACTGTTGCAGAAGGTTACTCAACTTTTGTGGGGAGACACACTTGAAATAGAAATTAATCGCTTGCCAGAAGATACCCACGGGCCACGAGAAGGTTTACCTGAGAAAGATGAGAAAGCTGAAAAGCGATCGCGCGAGCGAATTAAAGCATGGGAATCTACTGCACAACAGATTAAAAAGCTCAATCAGCCAACTTTCTGCTTAATAATGGCGCGGCAGTTTTATCCAAATCCTAATGGTCAAAACACTGTTAAACCTGACGATAAAGTTAACAAACCTTCAACTCGTCAAGCACTAGCAAAGGTTGGTGCTGCTGTGCAGTTTCTACTACCCATTGAAAAGACAAGGAAAACAAACGGTCTTAAACTTGCAGACTTTTTCCATCGGATGCAGTCAGCACTGAAAGATTTAATATTTGCTCATTCTGGCCGCATTGATGATGTCAAAGGAAAAGTGGATAAGTACCTGCAAAATATTCCACCAGAAGCTAGACCAAAAGAAATTATTGTAATTACAATCGTCCGAAAACAAAAAGGTCGCGTTCGTGGCAAAATAGAGAGTACATTTTTGCCAATAGCAATCCGCATCAATGTGGATACAGGTAAATGTGAATTTTGTTGTGCTTATGATAGAGGAAATTTAGTAATCAGTTCGTGGACAGGTTTTTCTGATGCACGAGCTTTTGTTGCTGAACTTACTCCTATCAAACTAGCTGATAAAGAGGAAGTACGCAAGACTCGATTCATGGACTTTGTGAAACAGGTTATTTCCGATTCTGTAGAAGGAGGGAAGCAACCATTGGTGATGATTGATTCTTCCAACTGCGTTCAACTATGGCCTTGGTTAGCTGATACTAAAATAAATGCTAATAAAATCAATCTTGGTCAGAAGCATGAAAACATGGAGGTTGACTGGCAAAGCGCACGTATAATTCGCATACGCCAAGAAATTGCCCCTAGCATTATTGAGAAAAAAGTTAGACATATAATAGAAACTTCTGTAGAGGATACCAGAACTAAAGAGGAGCTAAAGGAACTGCCACCTACGCTAGAAATTCCCTCAGCATCTAGTGCGACAGGGTTATTCCGACTCAGCGCGACCAACCAAACTAGATGCGTAGCTTTATCTATCTGTGGCGCGTGAATTACCACAAAGAAAAGCTCGTGGGCAAAGTTGCTATCGTCCACCCGACACTTTAGTTAAAAAAATAGATGATTCTAAAAAGCCAATTTGTAACAAAGCTGGGTTAGAGGTACATCAACTTACTAAAAAAGCTGCTTTTACTGGTCGCTGGCCTACTCCAACCCCCTAGAAATTGTTGTTACCTTGAGACAGCCAGAAGATAATCCTGATGACTTAGGCATCCCTTGTGGAGTCACTGCGGCTACGGCTTTGGTCA
Source organism: Nostoc cf. commune SO-36 (assembly GCF_023734775.1). Lineage (NCBI taxonomy): Bacteria > Bacillati > Cyanobacteriota > Cyanophyceae > Nostocales > Nostocaceae > Nostoc > Nostoc commune. Next base: position 4,323,921 of record NZ_AP025732.1, read on the forward strand.
CTACAGCGATTGGACAGCTTTACCTGCTCCTTTATTTTTTGAGCGTGTTGTACGGACTATATTAGTGATTTTGCCATAGAAGATGAGGAAATAGAAGCAGAGGAAGATTAAATATCCTGCCAGTGTAGAAAGAGGCTACTAATAAATTTACAACTTGAAGCGGGTATTATTACAATCAACTCGCAGAAAGATGACTGTTAGAATGCATCCTGACGCATTCGCATTGCAAAAAAACGCATTAACAATGCATCCCGATACATTGGCATTGTAAGGGATTGCCAAATTTAATTCGCTACGAATTAATGAAATGTTGTACTTAACAAGACAAGGTTATAACTCAATACGGTTCAGTTAAGGCTATGCAGTGCTTAAAATAACAAACACAGGAGGATTAGTTATTATTCCAGTGGCTCTGTGTTTAACTTTGTTAGAGCGAACTTTTGATACAGCTTTTAACAACCCTGGGTTTATTTCTATGAACCCTTTCAGGTAAAACTTGGTCGAGGATTTCTACAGTTAACCACTAAAAAAAGGGGAAATCTTGTGGTTGCAAACGCTGAAATTTAGGGAGGGCACGACGAACAACTCGTAATGTTCCAGTGAAACTTAGACGCAAGGGTGCAACTTCTCCACAAAAATTAAATGTGTCCCTGCCTCTACCAAAATAACTAATCTAACTTTGGGAAATGCCGCTCGTGTACCAGGACGACTACCGGGAGGACCAAAAACCCTTGCATTGTCATCACTATCTGGGATATCTAAGCAAGTTCCATCGAACACTACAATTCTTAGTTCGTTTAGAAAACTTCCAATATTTACCAACTTTTACCCATGCCTCTGAAAGACCTTGAAGAAGAATTCAGAAGCCAGAATGGGCTAAACGCCCCGCTACCGCTAACAGGAGTCAGAATCAATGAGTGGGGGATTCAGACCCGCCACTCATTGTAGACCACCAAATTTTCTTGTTTTGTGGGGGTCTTAAACCCATTTATTCAGACGCGACTCGAAAATACTCGCTTTCCGCGTCGCTATCGAGTACTCGCTCTAAGCGAAGCCATGCCGCAGGCTTTACGCTGCGCTATCCGCCAGTCGCGCAGAATTCCATTCTGTTAGCGGTAGCGGGGCGTTTAGCCCATTCTGGCTCCTGACTCCTGAATTCTGTTTGATCAATGAGATTTTTTTGTACATCTCGCATTGAATCTCTCGACCACAAGCTCATTGCTATTATTAGACAAATTACCAGATGTGCTGGTAACGAACGATGGCGTTCCTCTTCTACTTTAGTTTTAGCATTCGCGTAGCGTGCGCCTTCGCGCACTCGCTTGTTCGATTGAAGTTGCTGGGATAGCGACCTCTATCGCTTTGAATATCTCCGTACTTTGTATTTTGGGAGACACTAATGAGAATTCTTGGAGATGCACCGTGCTTGATTTCCATTTTTGGAAACAATGCCTATTTTACAGCTATTTTAGCCTTAACTGAACCGTATTGGTGTTTAATATAGGCAAAAGCCTTTAAAACCGATTTAATTATTTTTCTAGAAAAGTGCCCCAATATATTGATAATGAAAAAATACGAGAGTGATTTTATAATTATTTATTGTTGAGTAATACAGTAAATATACTACCTTTTGGATGATTATCTTCGATGGTAATAGTACCAGAATGTGCCTCGATCGCCATTTTGCAGAAAGCCAATCCTAAACCAATTTGCGAAACTTCTGGCATCACAGTTCCAGTTTCATACTTCTCAAAAATGATTTGTCTTAAATGCAGACTTACTCCCGAACCGGAATCAGCAACTTGCACTTTAGCACCTCCTGCTGCCAAATACTCTCCCCGTAAAATGATTTGAGACTTGGATGGAGAAAACTTAATGGCATTGGAGAGCAAATTATCTAGCACTCGACGAAAAACAACTGCATCTAGTGTAACAATGCCACCAGGTTCGGGTAATTCACTAATCAAGGTGAGATTTTTTGAGTAGCGATCGCCTCAATATCTGCTAATGCTGACATACATAGGGTATAAAGGTCTACTTCTGTGTAGTTGAGAACCATTTTACCCGATTCCAGCTTTGCCATCATCAGCAAGCTATCAATCAACGATTGTAGTTGTTGTCCAGCAATTAAAATTTGCTCGACTTTTCCTTGCTGCTGTTCTGGCGACAAATCTGGAAACCGAAGAATCTGTGCGCCTAAGACAATACTGGTAAGTGGATTTCGCAGATCATGCACAATCATATTTACCATGTCTTCTCGCAGTTTGAGCAATACTTGCATACTGTCGTAATGCTGCTTAATCCGCAATATGGAACGAACTCTAGCTCGTAATTCCATACCATTGACGGGCTTACTAATAAAGTCATCTGCACCCGTCGCCAGACATCGAGCCAAATCTTCTTTATCGGTTAATGCTGTCACCATGATGATTGGTACTGCTTGCATTGTGGATGGCTTGATCTGTTGGCAAACTTCCATCCCATTGAGATCGGGCATCATTACATCTAATAAAATCAGATCAGGCTGAAAACTATGGAGGCGACTTAAAGCTTGTTGGCCACTAGAAGCGTAGTATAGCTGGTAGTTTTCACCGTCCAACAAGGTTTCAACAACATCAAAGTTGTCTGGTTGATCATCGATTACTAAAATAGAGGGTTGACTATCCATCGAGAATTTCCGCTATTTTCCTAAAAGTTGTTGAATTGTGGCTACAAGCTGTTTAAGTTTTATGGGTTTAGTCAAATATTCGTTAGCTCCGGCTGCTAAAAAGCTTGGCGATCGCTAGGCATAGCTAATGCCGTTAGTGCAATCATCGGAATATGCATAAATTGCCGATCGTCACGAATACGGCGCATTGCTTCTAACCCATCCATTCCCGGCATTTGAATATCCATCACAATTAAATCGGGGCGTTGATCTCTCACAAGGTCAATAGCTTGTTGTCCATTATTTGCCAGAATGAGATGATACCCTTGGCTTTCAAGATAGTCGGACATGGTATCGATATTTGCTTGATTATCTTCTGCCAGCAAAATTAAAGGAGGTTTCAAATCGGTTTTTGGCAATACGATCAGATTTGATGACTCGGGATAGGCAGAATATTGCAGTTTCTCTATAGTTAGGGACTTGCAAGAAAATAAAGTACCAGCTAAACAGGGACAATAGTAATATCCCATTTGGGTAATGTTTCAGAACGCTGCCATTGGGGTTGGTATTGTTCTAACTCTTGCGAGAGAACCTTGATTCCTTTGTGATATGTGGTTTGAACCAGATGTACAATGGGAGCAATTCCTTTCCAAGTCATATTGGCGGCCCATTGTGCTGCGGCGGCAACAGAATCTAAAATCGCACCATTCCAATAGTTCTCCAAGGCAGCCCAACACCGCTCTATTGGATTGTACTTGCTATGGTAAGGGGGATAATAAATCAGTCGAATTTTTAAATTAATTGCACAAGACAACTCAACCATGCGTTTGATAAATTGTGTGCGGTTACTGCGAGTAGCGGCACCGCCATCAAGATCAATCACCCACTCATCAAGTTCCAGGTAATTGTGTTGATTCTCATGCCACCAAGCGGTTAAACAATCGACGATAAAATCACTGGTTTCCGCCGACTGACCCAAGTAAATCGATAGCTGGTCATTATGTGTATTGAGAATGCCAAAGGGAACTAAGACTGATGACCACTGTGTATCGTGGTCATCAGCAGCTTTCGCCTCCATTGTCCGAGCTTTACCGCCTCTAGAAAGGTTGCCAATCTTCACCTTAGCTTTAGTATCTATAGACACTCGCAACGATTTGGGGTTTTCATCTGATGCCTGATTCTCCCGGAACACATTCTCGAAAATGGCATCAGTTTGCGGAATCTTTTTCAAGGGTTTCGTTTTTTGTGTTTTTTTAGGCGATACCCTAAGCGATTGAGAATTTCTCCACAAGTTTGACGAGATGGCAATTCGCTCTCGTTATAGCCATGAACACTTACTAATGCTTCTCTTACTGCTCTGGCACTAATGCGGGCATACAGAAAGGTCGATTGAAATTTAGGGTCGGCTTGAGCTTGAGCATCCACCAATGAACGAATATCTGCTTCTAAGTTGGGCAATACCTCAATACTATTGTGTCGTCCCCTTGCCTGATAATTCTCTACACAGACTATCCCCGTCCGCCTTTCATGCAAGCCGAGTTGCACACTCTGGCGATTCCATCCCATAACGGTTTCTGCAATGCGTGCTGAACTATCGAAGTAATCTTCGGTAACTTTTGCCATGAAATCTCGTTTGCGATTGCTAGTCAGTTTCTGTGCTGCATCTTTAAAGGTCGATTTGATGGTGTCGGTGAGCATGAATTGAGGGATTCCCATTCTAGATATTTAAACTAGGCGCGGACAGTTCACCGCTTCTTCTCTTCTAGAATGGCTGGTATTTTATTTTCTTGCAAGTCCCTTAACTGAAGTTGAGTACGGGTAATCGGTTTGACCAAATATTCAAACGCTCCTTGAGCTAGCCCTTTGCTATGCTCATCCACAACTGAAATGATGATTACTGGAATATCTTTGGTTTTTGGGTTGGTCTTAAGCTGACTTAGCACGTCCCAACCAGATAGGTTCGGTAGTTGTAGATCCAGAACGATCAGAGCAGCCTGAACGCGCAGTACTTCTTCTACGGCTCCTTCACCTTGAGGATAGACAATGGCTTGCATTCCCATTTCGCCGAAGTAGCGAGTAATCTGGTCAGCTGCGGCAACAGAGTCTTCAATAATCAAAACCTGAGCATTCTCAGCAGGGAAACGATAGCTGGGCAATAAAGTAGTTACTTGCGTTGTTGGCACATTATCGCTGGGACGGTAAGGAATACGGACGGTAAAACAACTTCCCCTCCCCGCTTCACTGCTAACTGACACCGTTCCTCCATGTAGGGTAACAATCTTTTGTACCAGTGCCAAACCTAGACCAGTGCCACTGTACTGGCGGTTGAGGCTGCTGTCAAGCTGGATGAAAGGCTGAAATAGCTTGCCGATTTCTTCAGGGGCAATACCAATGCCAGTATCAGTGACATAAAAGCAGAGATGTAAGGGCACTTCCCCCGCCTCCGTTGCTCCTTCCAGACGGACTTCTAGCGTTACAGATCCCCCTTGTGGCGTGAACTTGACAGCGTTGCTCAATAGGTTGATCAGTATCTGGCGCAGGTAGCGATTGTCTGCTTTGATGCTGTCAATATTTTCAGAAATATGAGTATTAAGATGAATATTCTTTTTCAAAGCCATTTGTTTGATAAAGGCAAAGCTGCCATCACAAAGGCTGCTGACAGAAACATCACTCAATTGCAGTTCCAGTTTGCCAGATTCGATTTTAGATAAGTCTAAAATGTCGTTGATTAGTTCTAGCAAATGTCTACCACTGCGTTCAATAGTAGCGATCGCTTTTGCTTGTTTTTCATTAATGGAGCCGAACACACTTTCTTGTAAACCTTCTGACATACCCAAAATGGCATTGAGAGGTGTTCGCAGTTCATGACTCATGTTTGCTAAAAATTCGTCTTTGAGGCGAGTGGCGCGGGCAAGTTCCACGTTAGCGTTAGCAAGTTGCTCATTCGTCTGCCGCAGTTGTGCTTCGGCTTGTTTGCGTAAGCGAAGCTCCTCGTAGACATCGCTAATATCTGTGATCCGTACTAGATTCATAGTACGTCCGGCTACAGTGATTGGCTTGGCTGCAATGTTTCCCCAAAAAATCTTTCCCCGAAGAGTAACATATTCAAGCTCTCGGCTCCAGATACCTTTTGACTCCATCTCTGCCACAATCGAATCTGTTTCGCTGGCAGTGAATGGACGGCGCTGGAGTGTCTGCCCATTAATATTGATCAATTCAGCTTTGTCAGTCGCCTCAAACAATTCTACCGTCCGCCGATTGCAATCTAGGGTAAGCAGCGTTTCCGGATCAACTAGAAAGATGGCATCGGCAGATTCATTAAAAATTGCTTCTCGCAAATCCCGGTTGTGGATAAGTTCTTGTTCGGCTTGTTTGCGTAAGCGTTCGCATGGCATCTCGTAGAGAAGCTCGTCGTAGACATCGGTGATTTCTAGTAAACTGCCGACTGACTGCATAGGTTGACCATCGGCATGACTTTGAGCTGTACTTCCTTGTTGAATTGCGATACACCATTCCAGTGCTTGCCTTGCCGTATCAAACTCCAAAATGCAATAGGTATACAAGCTATCCTGCTGCAAGATATGACGCAACTTCACCCGTTCTTTAGCGCAATCATCAATCAGCAGGATCGTTATCGGGGAGTGGTGACTCATAAGGTACTTCCAAATAAAAAAATATCCCATCGTTTTAAGGGCAGGGGGGCAGGGAGCAGGGAGCAGGGGGAGGAACAGTCGTGTTGAGTCCAGAAATTGGAATAATTTATTTCTTGGAAGTCCCTAAGTTAAAAATACAAACGCGATCGCGCTTCAAAGAAATTGGACTTCGACAACTAAGCTAAACCACATCTAGTTTGCATATCTAAAATCTATATAACTCTTGTGGGGTGGGCAACATGAGCGCCCAGCTTATGCAATTTAAATGTGGAATATTATCATGTTAATAGCTTGACAAGTCAAGTTATAGTTGGATAGAAAATTAAAATCAAGATAAGCTGTCGCGCATTTAATTTGCACAACTAGGGCGGGCAAGATGCCCACCCCACAAGAGATTCATTTTTTTGAGGATGCAAATTAAAAGATTTTTAGCTTACCTGAGACATTTTATAAGAAGAATTCAGAAATCAGGAGTCAGAAAAAAGCCATGAATACTGTACGAGTGGTTGATAGCGCAGCGTATACCCTTCGGGATGCTTCGCTTAGAGCGAGTCCGCGATAGCGGAGCGGTAGCGAGTCCTCGAACGTCGCGTCTGAATATTGGTTTAAAACCTTGCCCGCAAGTGGCACGAAAAGAATTAAAATATTCCTCCTAATTACCCGCATTTCTCACAAGCTCAAGGCGTTTGATGGAGCAGAAGAGAAGTAATGAGTAAAAACTTCTTACTTCTTACTCATTACTTATTACTTCTCCCCGGCACAAGCACAGCCTTTAAGAGGTGTGGTGAGAAATCCGGGTAAGGTGCTATGCAGCTTAATACTTCCATCGTGAGGAAGATTTACCACTACGTAAGAATCTATCTCAACAGCAGCTTTCTTTTCACCTATTTTTGTACTGAAATTAATATTCAGCTAGCATAATACAGGTAATTTTATGACCTCTGCTGAATTTGTATCTCCAGCACAGTTTAAAGAGGAATCCCAGATTGAGGGAATTACAGAACCAAGTGTACTGCGTTATTTTGAAACCTTAAATGCAGGAGAATTCGAGGCGACTGCTGCCTTGTTTGGGGTAGATGGGGTGATGCGTCCACCATTTGAATCTGATATTGTGGGGACAGATGCGATCGCAGCCTACTTAAAACAAGAAGGCCAAAACATTAAAGCTTACCCCCACACAGGAATAGTCGAAACTTTAGATAACGCTACGATTCAAATCCAGGTAACAGGCAAAGCCCAAACTTCGTGGTGTAGTGTAAATGTATTGTGGTTATTTATCCTCAACCAACAACAGCAAATCTCATATACTAGAATCAAACTTTTAGCTTCTCCCAAAGAGTTACTTTCTTTACGTCGTGAAGACTAGCAAATAACTTTTAGGAGTCAGGAGAAATCCCCATAAATCAATTGAGGGGATTTAATGAGTTTTAATAAAGAAGAATATTTAATAGTTATTTTGCCTAAAAAGGGCAAAGTTTTAAACAAATATTCAGACTTTATCTGACTCGCTACCGCTCAGACTTTATCTGACTCGCTACCGCTATGCTCTCACCCAGCTATAAAAAACTAACGGCTTTATTCTAACTCCTGAATTCTTTTTCATAAATAACATGACTTAAAAATAGCAACTTTTGTTTATTGGACTAACTCAGGTAAAGTAGCTTCTAACTTCAGACAGTTAGCACCATTAACCTGTAGCTTGTAATCTACTTTATCCATGAGACGATTCATAATCAGCCAACCATAACCACCTTCTTGTTTTTCCATAGGGTTTGGAGCGTAGTATTTAGACATATCAAAGCCTTCGCCGTAGTCCCAAACTTCTAAGGCCAAATCCCGGTCTTTGACTTCCAAACGCAGTAAAATTGGTAAATTTGGTTTGTCCTTGTGGGCATGACGGACTGCATTGGAGTAAGCTTCCACTAAAGCCAGCCTCAAACGACTTGATTGCCGCGACCAGTCTACAGATTCTCCTAGCTGGATTTTCAAACATCCCAGCAACCAGTTTTCAACAATATTAAGAAAATTCAAGTCGCTTGGTACATGAAGCTCACTTTTCATTACTTATAAAATCTCCAGCGAAAGTATAGTTTGATCATCTTCTTGAACGTGATTATCTGCCTGGATGCGAGCTAGTAAATGGTTAAGCGAAAGTGGTTGTTCCTCTTGTTGTAAGAGTTGCCAAAGACCATCTTGATTCAGCATAGAACGGTTCACTGGTTCAACACCAGCTACTGTTTTTACCGTTGAATCAGGATTATTTGATACCATTGCTTCTGTAATTCCATCGCTGGCTAGCAACAATGTGTCTCCAGCAGCGAGAACCAAGCGACCAGACTCTGCCTGCCACTTAGGCAAGATTCCCAAAGGAACGCTGCGGACTTTGAGATAATTGGGATTGTCGGCTAAAGCCGAGCAGCGTGACCATAATAGTGGATAGATATGACCGGCATTAGTATAAACTAGTTCCTTAGTGCTAGGGGTATAACAAGCTAACACAAGGGTGATAAAATAGTTGTTACTAATTAAATCTTCGCTCAGAGCGTGGTTGAGGTTCTGCATAACCACATTCGGCTCGGCTGGTGTCTCTTGAGATAATTCTCGCCGCAAAACGGAAATAATACTAGCCATAAATAACGCAGCCGGGACACCCTTCCCAGAAACGTCACCAACTGCTAGCCATAAATCGCCTTTGGGATGAACAAACACTTCAAAAAAATCTCCTCCCACTTCCCGCGCCGGATAGCAGCAGGCTTGTACCTTCACACCTTTGATGTCAGGTAAACTTTGGCGTAGCAAGTTGTATTGAATTTGACGAGCCACCTCTAACTCAGTGTGAATCTGCTGTTGCTTTTCTTGGAGGCGCTGGTAAAGTTTTGCTTGAGAGAGCGCTAAGGCTGCTTGTTCAGCAACACCTGCAATCAGTTGGATATCTTCGTCTTGCCAAGGGCGATCGCTTCCCCATTGGTGGAGAGCTAGCACAGCCAACAGATGCTGATGGTAGCTAAGTGGCACAACCAGGTGGTGACAAGGATTACCCTTATATAGCTCTTGATCAAGTTGATAATGACGAGTTTCCAGCACTTTTTCGATTAAAACACTGGGGTCGAAGAAAAAATCTGATACAGTGGATTTAGGATTGTGGTACAAAAACTGGTCTTGTGTCAGGCGATCGCTCTCTACTGGTCTGAGCAAGCAACTGGTAGCTTCAAATCTTTCTCCAATAGTTGCGACAATTTTTTGTAGCATACTATCGTAGTCTAAAGATTCTCGAATTGCTGTTGTTACCGCATTAAACAAAGATTCTCGCCGTAGGGCCCGACGCAACTCTTGAGTGCGCTTCTTAACTAGGCGATATGTATCAGTGGCTTGCTCAACTAAGCCTCTGAGCCGTTCTGGATTCCAAGGTTTGGTAATATACTTGAAAACCTGACCAGAGTTAATCGCATCTACCAAATCTTCGACATCAGTAAAACCAGTTAACAAAATCCGAATCGTGTCTGGAAAGCGTTCTACGGTGCGACTAAAAAATTCAGTCCCATTCATTTCTGGCATTCTTTGGTCAGAAATAATCACCGCCATCTCACCAAATTGATCTAAGATTTCCATAGCACCAAAGGCATGATTGGCTTTATATACTTGAAAATCTCGCCTAAAAGTGCGGTAGAGTAAGTCTAAGTTATCTGGCTCATCATCTACCACCATGAGCTTAAGTTTGTCCGCCCCGATCTCAGCCATATTTGACTTTTGTTTTCACATATTTGAATGGCGAGATAGCATGATGTTTATCCCACCTGATAAATAACAGAAAATCAAAGAAGCTATTCACTTTGAAAAAATAACTTTCTCAAAGTTGTAAGTTTCCTTTGATGATTCTCAATGATCCACAGCAAAATTAACTTTATCCAACCAACCCAGAACGCAAGGCGCGGACTGCTGCTTGGGTACGGTCATCGGCACATAGCTTATTCAAAATATTGCGAACGTGAGTTTTAACAGTCCCAACAGTGATGTAAAGCCTTTCCGCAATTACTGCATTACTGCAACCTTCGACAATCAACTGTAACACTTCTAACTCCCTTTCTGTCAGTGTGTAAGGCTGAATTCCTTCCAGATTTTCAAGAAAATCTGGGTTAGGGGCAATAGTCTTATTGTCGGCAAAAGCCGATTCTAACTTTTGGGGATTTTGTTGTGCTTGTTGTAATACAATTCGAGCGATCGCCGGATCGATCCAGGCGTTGCCATTGTAAGTTACTCGCACTGCTTCCAGCAAATTATCAAATTTGATATCTTTCATACAGTAAGAGTCTGCACCAGCAGCAAAAGCTGCCAATACTGCTTCTTTGTTATCCCGCAGCGTCAGAATTAACACTTTTGTCAGTAGCTGCTGTCCATTAGTAGTAGATTTTACCTCCCGTGTTAACTCAATGCCATCTTTATCTGGTAAACCAATATCTACAATGGCAATATCTGGTCGTACCATTTTTAACATTTTTAGTCCCTCAACAGCATTGGCAGCTTCACCTACAACTTCAATTTCATCCTTTTGCTGTAGTGCTGTCCTAATACCTACACGAGTTAGGTCATGATCTTCAATTAAAGCGATACGAATTTTACTCATAGCCAACTTCAGCCCGTGACACTACCTATAACCATAAAGTCGAGTTTCGTTACATACTCCTACACTAACTGCAAGTAGTATAGTGGAGGCTTCTGTTCCCGGAACCAGAGTTGCGAGTTGAGCGTTTTATACTGAGTGAATATTACACTTTAACAATACAAGTTGGGCTGGTTCAGCCCAAGTACAAGCGCCCAAAATTAATAGACATCTGGTGAAATTAATTATGCGTTACTTGAAATCCTTGTAGAGACGTAGCACTGCTATATGTCTACATTCTTTTTCACTCATATCTCTAATTAGTTTAATTATGCTTTCTATTGTTGCAGGGCAATGGGGCGTCTATCCTGTGGAAGTTCTAATATAAAAAATTTGATAAACTTAACATTCATGCAAAATCTGGTGTGAGGATTACTCAAGAATAGGCTATGTCTAACGGCAATCAAGCATTTTCAGTGTTAGGAATACCAGTTCATGTGATGGCTAACTATCCAGGCTGGTTGCTAGAATGCCTGCACGCAGGCAGAGGAACTCATGTAGTAACGCTCAATGCAGAAATGACTATGCAGGCAGAGCGAAATCAATTATTAGCTCAGGTCATTAAAAATGCTGAACTCGTAATTCCAGATGGAGCCGGGGTGGTTTTATATTTACGGTGGCTATTATGGCAAAAAGTGCAGCGTTTTCCGGGAATTGAATTAGCAGAAAAACTTTTGCAAGAACTTGGGCAGCAGAAGATAGGAGCAAAGGTATTTTTCTATGGAGGAGCGCCTGGAGTCGCCGCAAAAACGGCAGATTTTTGGCAGCAGCAAATTCCAGATTTGAATATAGTAGGCACTCACTCTGGCTACCATTCGGCAGAAGAAGAAGCACAATTGCGACAAACTCTTGTTCAATTGCAGCCACAAGTGATTTTTGTCGGTTTGGGAGTGCCACGTCAAGAGTTATGGATTGCCGAAAACCGCCATTTGTGTCCTCAAGCAATTTGGATTGGCGTTGGTGGCAGTTTTGATATTTGGTCGGGAACTAAAACTCGCGCTCCTGCCTGGTTAGGAAATAATAATTTGGAATGGTTGTATCGCCTTTATCAAGAACCTTGGCGCTGGCGGCGAATGTTGGCTTTGCCAGCCTTTGCGGTAAAAGCTTTTGTTTATCGTTTAACAGCAAGGGGTGCAATTAGTTAATGGGGCATGGGGCATGGGGATGAGGAGACGTGGTGATGCAAAAAAAAGATCAATACTATCTCTGTGTAAGAGTGTCTCAATGCCCAATGCCCAATGCCCAATTTTGAGTGTTATTACTTAGCTACTATTAAAGTCTTTAAAAAGTTTTAAATTTTATTTGTTGAATTTAAATTCCCAGGCGAAACCTGGGAATCCTTATTTTTGAGAGGAATGTCACATCTAAGCTACCAAACAGTTTGGTTGTGGGTATGAGGAAAATTTAACAATGCCAGTATTAACAACTCAAGTTAAGAAAGACAAATCCCTTCATAGAGAGGACTGTGAAACTCAACAGCATGATGGCAGTACTACTGCAAAGGTGAAATTGCAATCTGTAAGCAAGACTTACACTAACGGGACTCACGCCTTGTTGAATGCGAACCTTGAGGTAAAAAAGGGAGAATTTTTGTTTATCACGGGGCCAAGTGGTTCTGGTAAATCAACGCTCTTGAAACTGTTGTATGGCCAGGAGTTGCCTACACAGGGAGAAGTAATCGTTGATGAATGTAATGTAGCTGGTTTACGGGGCGATCGCTTGTCATTATTGCGGCGACGGATTGGTATTGTGTTTCAAGACTACAAATTAATTACTCAACGAACAGTGGCAGAAAATGTCACTTTTGTGCTGCAAGCTCAAGGGTATACCCGTAAAGAAATTCAACGACGTTTAGAACCAACCTTGAAGTTGGTAGGTTTGCTGAATAAAGCTGACTGTTTTCCAGATCAACTCTCTGGGGGAGAGCAACAGAGGGTGAGTATTGCTCGTGCGATCGTTGGTACGCCACCCTTGCTGTTGGCAGATGAGCCTACTGGAAACCTCGATCCAGATAATTCTTGGCAAGTGATCCAGATTCTGCGAAAGTTAAATTCCTTTGGGGCTACAGTAATTGTTACCACCCACGATGAACAATTGGTGCGGCGGTGTAATCATCCGGTAGTGCAAGTTTGTAATGGACGACTGTTTCGAAAATAGTTATTTGTCATTAGTCATTGGTCATTGGTCATTTGCAAAGTACAAAGGACAAAGGACAAATGACTAATAAACGTGGTGTTTGACTTTTGCTGATACGGGTGTGAAAGTTGCTGCTGTTTTGGGGGATAAAACTTGTGGGCGATGGTCTTCGACCGACCGGAGGTCATCGCAGGCTTGTAAACTCTTAAAAGCTGCCTCTCGAACCACAACTTCTTTTTCTCGACTGAGTAGGAGTTGCAAGCATTCCACAACATCTTGCTGCACTGAAGAATCAACTCGCTGACGGCTGATAAATTTAGTTAGTTGACGTAGGGCAATCAACCGCTTCAATGGATCTTTTTCTGTTAAATTCACCAACAACTGATCTAGGTGGTCTTCTTCTCGATTTTCATAGAAGTTGACAATTTGCCACACCAATAAAATTAAAGTTAACAATGTTCCCACACCTTGCACAATAGCACCAGCAGCAATCCAGTGACTGCGAGAGTCAACCCAAATTGCCGCTGCCATGTAAGTGCTGACAGTAGCAAGACCACCACTGACGACTGCTAAGGCTAATCGACGATTTGAACTATTTAAAGACTTACGTATTTTAGACCAACGCAATTGCCAGTCCCACTCTTGCATTGAGTAAACCAATACCATTACTCCAATGCCGATTAAGAGAGCCAATAGCAGTTTCCAGTTCCACAACAACATGGCAACGACGATTGTCAGGAACCCAAGAAAGCCCCCAGGCCCAGAGAAGCGCTTAAATGTTTGCTGCTTTATGGCTCCCTTTGTCTTGATTTTTGGAAGCGACCAGTTCCATCTGGGGATTTGGTTGATCAATTGCTGCCAAGAAGACGAAGCCTGTGCCACAGTGTTTACCTACTTGATTACGAAATTACCTATTGTATAAGTTTTACTATGGATGAAGAAAGGATGAAGGCTCAAACCACAATGTGCCCGCTTTTATGAACGGATAGTAGACTATTACAGGCGCAAACTAAGATACCATTTTCAATGGCTCAGAGCAAGGGCATCTTGTACGTAAGTCTTAATTAAAAACAAAAACGAAAGTTATCAAGGGTGAATTGACCATCAAAAGCACGGAAGGTAACGCTGTAGATTCATTCACATTTATATAGGAATCCGGTTTGATTACTGAAATTATTTGCGTAGGCTGGGAGTGGGGAGTAGGGAGTGGGGAGTAGGAAAAAAGACTTTTTGAGTGTACGGAGTTTTTTCAAAAATCAAATATGAGTCCTATAGATAATAAGGTATTAGGAGAAATTGCCGAGTCTGAGTTGGCAAGATTATAGCCTGGTAGTGCGCGCGATCGTCAGCCGAAAGCACTAGCCGTTGCGAACTAGTGACAAAGGCGCTAACCGAATTAACCGGATGCAAGAAAGTACTTAATCTGACGGTAGTGAGAAGTCTGACAATGATTGGTTCGCGATAATAACAATGAGTAGGAAGTTAGAACTAAACACGTAAACACAAAAGTAAGAAAAAGTACTATGCTTCAACCACTAGGATTTGAACAACGCTCCATAAATAGTTCACTGGGTAGGATAGTATACTATACTGGCACTGGGACACCTTGGCAGGATGATTTGGCAACCAAAGATGATCGGGAAACTTTGGTGTTTCTGCATGGCTTTGGTGGCGGGTCTTCTGCTTATGAGTGGTCGAAAGTTTATCCGGCTTTTGCCTCTGAATATCGGGTGATTGCGCCAGATTTGCTCGGTTGGGGTAGGTCTGAGCATCCAGCACGGAGTTATAATATTGAGGATTATTTAACCACTATTCGGGAGTTTTTCGAGCAAACTTGTACCGGCCCAGTAACTGCGATCGCTTCTTCTTTAACCGCAGCATTTACAATTCGGGTAGCAGCAGATCACCCTGATTTATTCAAGTCTTTAATTCTTACCACTCCCGCCGGACTTTCTGACTTTGGCGAAGACTACTCACGTAGTTTTTTTGCCCAGTTAGTTAGCGTTCCCATCGTTGATCGTCTAATTTACAGCACTGGAGTTGCTACTAGTGGTGGTATTCGTAGCTTCTTAGAACAACGGCAATTTGCTAAATCCAATCGAGTGTACGAGGAAATTGTAGATGCTTATCTACAATCCGCCCAACAACCAAATGCTGAATATGCAGCACTGTCCTTTGTACGTGGAGATTTATGCTTTGATTTATCTCTTTACATTCAACAGTTGACTACTCCCACCGCCATTATTTGGGGACAAAAGTCAGAATTTACAGGGCCTTCAATTGGTCGCCGCCTTGCCGAAATCAATCCCCAAGCAATCCGATTTTTTCAACAGTTGGAAGATGTCGGGTTAACACCACAGTTAGAATTGCCAGCAGTGACAATTGGATTAATTCGCAAATTTTTGCCTTTGCTTAATTAATATGATCAAAACTGCCACTGTGGTTCTGGGGGACTTTGTGCAGGGGAGAAGTAATAAGTAATAAGTAATGAGTAAGAAGTAAGAAGTTTTTACTCATTACTCATTACTCATTACTCATTACTCATTACTTCTCTTCTGCTCCATCAAACGCCTTGAGCTTGTGAGAAATTCGGGAGAATACTATTTATCTTTCAATCTGATATCAATGACAGTTGCATTGAAGTTGTAGTTATAGCCTTCTAACTCAAATGGCATCCCAATTTTTACTTTACTGCTACCCAGAACTGGCCCGCTTTCGGTGCTTTTGGCTTTGCCATCTAAAGTTATAAGCAAATCTGTACTAAAATTATTGGTTTTTGGATCTGGTAATTCTTTAACAGTGCCATCTGGTTGGAAAACATTGACTGTTCTAGGTAGGAGTTGGACAGATTTAATTTCAATCGCCCCCCCGTATGGTTGATTGCGGATAATCACGTTAGTTTTCCCGCCTTTTTTTAAGCCGTTATTAAATAATTGCTCAGGATCGCGTACATTCAAACCACGAACTACTAAGTCTACTTCTATAGGTACTATTTTCTCACCGATTTGGGCTAGACCCAAGCTAGATAAGAAGGTAGACAAGATGACAAATATAACTAGCAGAGTTACTAGCGCAGCACCTAAATCTAGAAGGTTGATTTTGCCGAACAAACGACCTTTTGAATCTAAAATAGCCATAAAAATTTTTCCGAGGTAATAGCGAAGTAATTGATTGTAGCAAGAAGGTTTTTAATGGGAACGGCAATTTTCCCTATTTGGTAATAACTCAAAGCATCCGGAAGTTGCGGTTATGCGACAGTGTATCACGAGCTAGTAAGTTCTAAGGTGTGGTAACTAACCCTCAAACTTTCACCTGTTAAGACTGACGTAGCTAGAAAGTAAAATTTAGTGTTTATGCCTATCTTGAGAGGGAACCCCTAGCCTGTCACAGTTAGGTAAATTTGCGTCAGAATTATCTGTATGACAACTCCTTTGGTTTTGAGTTAAGAATGCAACTCAGAATACTCTAAATCCGTCTCATAGTTTATCCCATTATTTTATGTTCTCCCAAAATAATCTTCAGAGTGTATTATGTTCAATTGGAAAGGTTTTGTTGCAAATTACCGTGTATGGCGACGTAGCTGGTTTTATCCCCTAATTTCGGTGGTAGTCGCCCTGAGTCTGTGCCTGAGTACACCTTTGCCTGGAAGAACTTTAGATTTTTTGCCTCTTATATTGCAGGGAGTCCAGGTACTTCAGCTTTCTAATATATCCGATCGCCAGGAAAGTGATATTGGCAAGCAGATTAATGAGGAAATACTGGGAAGTAAAATTCGACTTTACCGGAATTCTGAAGTTAATCGCTATGTAGAACAAATCGGTCGGCGTTTAGCAGCTAATAGCGATCGCCCCAATCTTCCCTTTACTTTCCAAGTAGTTGAAGATGATGCTATTAATGCTTTTGCTACTTTAGGAGGTTATGTATATGTCCACACGGGTTTGCTGAAAACTGCCGACAATGAAGCGGAATTAGCAAGTGTCATCGCTCATGAAATTGGTCACATCGGCGGTAAACACCTGGTTAAACAGATGCGGCAAAAAGCGATCGCTAGTGGTTTAGCAACAGCAACAGGTTTAGATCGCAATACGGCTGTGGGCATTGGTGTAGAACTTGCCTTGAATCGTCCTCGCAGTCGTCAAGATGAATTTGATGCCGATCAAAGGGGGTTAAGAACTTTGACACGCTCTGGTTATGCCCAGTCTGGCATGGTTTCTTTTATGCAAAAGCTGCTGAAAAAAGGTGGTTCTACTCCGACATTTTTGAGTACGCACCCCGGAACTAGCGATCGCATTGATGCCCTCAGACGCGCAATTAACTCTCAACCTAGTAATGGAAAATATGGTTTAGATAATGCTAGTTATAGAGCTAATATTCGACCATTAGCCAGGTCTTGAGGGTATTGGCTATAGTTTTCTCGTGGTCTCCTAGTCCCTCTCATCTCAAATATTGCTCAATTCCTATTGCGACGATCAAGCTTGATTTTGGCTGGATCAATTGTAATTACAACCTCTTCTAAAGGCAGGGTACGGATATAGTTTTTAAAGATATTAACTTGATAAACCAAGTTATTTGTGACATCGAGTCCAGTCAACCACCCACTCCGGGGATGATAGGCACCAGTATCTATGTCTAGCCATCCCTGTCCCCGTGCTAGTTTTCCCGGAGAAACACCCGGCAGGGTAAAGGTAATGGTATGACCGATGATAATTTGCTTATCTAGGAAGTAGGGTTTTTCAATGCTGTGAAATTCCTCTCGTATCCAGCAGAGTTGGTCAGCAGTTTGTTCTGCCACCGATTTGGAAGGGTCAACACCAGCATGAGTTAACCAAATATCCCCCAAGTCAAGGTATGTAGGCAAATTTTTCAACCAATCCAGATGGTCATCAGGAATTGGAGCCTCTTGGTAACTAGCCACGGTAGCTTGCCCTCCACCATACAGCCATGCTTGCATCGTCGAAGAAGAAGTCCTTTCATTGGTCAGAATGTTTAATAACATCTGCTCATGATTTCCCAGCAAACACGGGTAGTTATTTCGCTTGACAAAATTAACTACTTGTGCGCTATGAGGCCCGCGATCAATTAAGTCACCCAGAAAATAAACTTGATCCTCTGACATGGGGGCGATCGCCTCCAACAATGTCATTAAACCTTCATAATGTCCATGTACATCCCCAATTACAATTCGTCTGGGGCTAGTTTCGCTCATTGTCTCTTAGCTGCAATAGTTTGGCTAATACTTCTGCTACAGTTTAAGCTGTCTGCGTTCCGCAATAGAAGGTAAAAATACTGGATAATGTTTATTTTAATTTAATTGTTGTACGAGTAATAAACTTAACTTATCAAATATATACAAGAGCAGTTGTTTTTCACATATCACTTATAATAACGATGGCATAAAACTAGATTTTTCTGCTAATTTAAAATATTTAGCTAAGAATTTAGGCACTTGCCATATTGATCACTAGATTTTTCATCTATACCTAACTTTTTAACCTGACTTAAGTTAATATTTAATATTTGCGACCCTTGCTTTTTTAACATTGATTCTACTTCTTCATCACTTAAGCCGTTTCTTTGGGCAACACTACGGATATTACTATTTAATACTTGTTGCACTATATCCGTCGCTAATCTTTTTGTATATCCTTTACTTTTATCTACAAAATCTAGTTTTTCACTAAAGACTTTTTTACACTTGTGACATTTAAATTGGCGACGATTTATTTTTAATAACACCGATTTTTTATTCCAAGGTAAATCATGAATCATCCTCCAATGATTTTGATGTATACTGTGGGTAATTTTTCCGCAGGAATTACAAGCCGAATAATTCACGCTTTTTTCTATCGTTATAATTATTTCTTCCCCAACAAGTTCTTGAAAATCTAATACTTTCATATCGGGAAGATTCAAGATTTGCTCTACAGGAAACTTCATAGTAAATACCTGAAAACTAACAAAATTATAATATATACTATAATTTTGGTAATTTTACATAATATTTAATATCTCTTAAATATTTATCATATATATATTGTAGGCATTGCTATCAGTAAATTATAGTCATTATAATTCAGCTAATTCTAATAATTAGCATAAAACTACCGGAAGAACCAGAAGTTTTTACTCATTACTCATTACTTCTCTTCTGCTCCATTAAACGCCTTGAGCTTGTGAGAAATGCGGGCTTAGAGCCTATTTATAAAGTAAGGTGTATTACAACTGTGTAGGAATTTGAGGCTATCTATTATAGAGAAAGTAACAAATTTTAAACAAAGTATTGACTAGATTAATGTATAATTGTAGCGCCTTTAGTTAGGCGAAATCCCAATAAAAAAATGAATCAGCATTTCGTAACAAGCAGCAGTGTGGTGAAAGAAAAAGCCAGCGAGTTGGGTTTTCACAAAGTTGGAATTACTGCTGTAGATAGGTTAGATGCCACAGAAGCGCAGAGGTTACAAGCATGGATTGAACTGGGTTATCACGCCGATATGAAATGGATGGCCAACCCAAAACGTCAGGATATCCGCTTAGTGATGCCAGAAGTGCGATCGCTAGTATGTGTGGCGCTGAATTACTACACACCACATCAACGTCCTGAAAGTCAGGAATACGCCAAAATTTCCCGTTATGGTTGGGGAAGAGATTATCACAAGGTGATGCATAAAAAACTCAAGCAGCTATCGATGTGGCTAGAATCGCTTGATCCAGGCGTAAAAGCTATTTATTATGCAGACACTGGCCCAGTGCAAGATAAAGTGTTGGCTCAACTTGCCGGAATTGGTTGGATTGCCAAGAATGGTAATGTGATTACACGCGAATTTGGCTCTTGGGTATTTTTAGGAGAAGTGTTGACTAATTTAGAATTAGAGAGCGATCGCCCGCATACAGAACACTGCGGTAGCTGTACTCGTTGTCTTCAGGCTTGTCCTACAGGTGCAATTACGCAGCCTTTTGTTGTGGATGCTAATCGCTGCATTGCTTATCATACCATTGAAAATCGGGCCGAGAAATTACCAGAGACAATCACGCCTCATTTGCAAGGTTGGGTTGCTGGTTGCGACATTTGCCAAGATGTTTGTCCTTGGAATCAACGTTTTGCTCAAACAACTGATATTACAGAATTTCAGCCTTATCCTGAGAATATTGCTCCCAACCTGTTAGAATTAGCCAAAATCTCAGAGCAGGAGTGGGATAAACGATTTCCAGCATCTGCCTTGCGGCGGATTAAGCCAGAAATGTTACGACGCAACGCCCTAGCTAATCTTGACGCATCCAGAC
Source organism: Nostoc cf. commune SO-36 (assembly GCF_023734775.1). NCBI lineage: Bacteria > Bacillati > Cyanobacteriota > Cyanophyceae > Nostocales > Nostocaceae > Nostoc > Nostoc commune. The sequence continues at coordinate 4,344,295 of NZ_AP025732.1, forward strand.
AAAGAATGACCCCAAAAGTAATTATTTTTGATTTTGATGGCACAATTGCTGATACAGTAGATGCCCTTGTAAGTATTGCTAATCGTCTAGCTATAGACTTTGGTTATAGACACATAAGCCCAGAGCAATTAGCCCTTCTCAAGAACTTAACATCTAGGGAAATCATTAAGTACTCAGGAGTTTCTCTATTTAAGATACCTTTTTTAGTTAAAAAAGTTAAAGGAGAATTAAAAAGCAAAATTCCAGAATTAAAGCCAATTCCAGGAATTAAAGAAGCATTAATAGAACTGCAAAATCAAGGATACAAACTGGGTATTATCACTTCTAATTCTAAAGAAAATGTTACACAATTTTTGACAATTAACGAACTAAATCATCTATTTGATTTTATCTACTCAGGAATTACAATTTTTGGTAAAACAACGATAATTAATAATGTACTGAGGCAAAAACAACTCAAACCTCAAGAAGTTATTTATGTTGGAGATGAAACCAGAGATATAGAAGCATCAAAGAAAGCAAATATCCAAGTGATTGCAGTGACTTGGGGCTTTAACTCATCGGAAGTACTGGCCAAGCAAAATCCAGATTATTTAATTCAGCAACCTAGCGAACTACTAGAAGTAATGAATAGTCGTTAATCAATTAATAGACATCTGGTGAAATTAAATATACTCATCCAGCAACTTTGTATATAGCGGTTCTCGTTTACGTGAGGTACACCCGTAGGGGCACGGCAGTGCCCATTGGTGTCAACTTAAGAAGATAAAGCCCAAATTTGTTGAGTGTAAGCGTCAATCTCTCGATGGCGCTTACGCCTGGTTTTAACTAGTCCAAACAGCTTTTGACGTTCCACAAGATAAGGAACAACCTCACTGGCATCACTACGTAGAACAGCTTGAGAGAAATGGTATAAACCACGAAAAACCATCTCTGTAGAAATTCGGTCTAAAGGTTGGCTAAGAGCGATGCCTACGGCGGGCTGCGCCAACGCTATATCGATACATAATTGGTTAAGAACAGCATAAAAAATCCAAGTAGCAAAAATCTGGATTTGTACGCCATTGTTGTCCCCAACCCAAATATAAGCTAAACCTAGAAGCCTTTTTGTGAGCAGAAAAGCATCTTCAACGCGCCAACGCCTGCGATATAATTCACAGACGTGCTGTGCAGATAAAATTTGTGGGTCGAGTACATTTGTCAGGTAATAGTACCAAGTTGAACCCCACAAAACAGAAACTAAACGCACTGGGTGCTGGCAAGGGTTAGAGCGATATTCCCCCATAGATATAATTTCATCACGATAGAATGGGGTATTGGCCAAACAACGTATCACCTTGTAAGGTACTTCCAAATAAAAAAATATCCCATCGTTTTAAGGGCAGGGGGGCAGGGGGCAGGGGGCAGGGGGTCAGGGAGCAGGGAGCAGGGGGAGGAACAGTCGTGTTGAGTCCAGAAATTGGAATAATTTATTTCTTGGAAGTCCCTAAGAAGTTTTTTCTCGCAGTCTTGTCAAAAAAAACTTATCAGCTTGGGTGAACGCATCAAACCAAGGAAACTTAAAAAATCCTAAATCAAAAATCAGCAATCCACCAATTGGTAAGCGTTCAAGTAATTGTTCGCACCAAGTTTTATCGTTAGCTTTGCTGTTAGGCGTATACCAGGTTGTGACTGGGCGATGGCTAAATGCTTCTACCACCATCATAATTTTGCCAGCAAGTGTTTTTTCTTGTTCTTGTAGTACTTTGAGTTTGCGTCTTAGTGCTTCTAGGGTTGAACCGTCAGCAATCCAGATAGCTGTAAATTTGGCGCATACTGGCTGCCAATTCTCTGGTACTGCTTGATTTTGTGGCTGCACATTGATTCTTTCCATTACTTGCTCAAAAATTTGTGCAAATAATTCTATTGGCAGTGTTCTCAATCGTTTTGATACTGCTTGGGCACTCACTTCAATCCGACCTGCCCACAACAATCCTTCTTCGCATAGGACTCTTTGCACTTCTCTTAATCCAGGAATCTGACGATATACTAAACTCACAACGATCGCCATCATTACCGATAAGGTCAGTATTCTGTCGCGGAATGGTTTCTTTTCTTCCGTTTCGTAAAATTTCAAGGGTTTAAAGTTGAGCGGAGATAGTAATGAGTAGATTTTTTGCTCAATTTCCTCTATTGGCGGCATCGGTACTTGTTTTTGTTGCCGCAGGTCTGGGTTTCCTGTTCGCGCTGGGCGTTTTCTTGCCATGATGTATCTCTAAGAACATCATTATTAATGTTCTTAGATTACATCTTTTGCTTACTTTTTGCTTAAGTTGACACCAATGGCCACTGCCCATACGTGTCAACTTAACGTAGAACCAATGTCCTGCAAGGAACTTCAGTTCCTTGCTCATAGCAAAAGTCATCTTTAGATGACTAAATAGCCCCCAAAATTTTGAGTCTACTGAAGTAGACTTAAGCTATTAGCCAGAGAATTTATTCTCTGGCGGGTGAGGAGGGCAACACGAAGGGATTTCTAACTAAAGTTGACACCAATGGGCACTGCCGTGCCCCTACACCTGGCGATATAATGTTGTACTGCATCTGAGTGGGAACCGCTATAGAAGTAACGGTGTTAATTGGTATAAAGTTAAAGTTGCAAGCCACTCTATAAAAAGCTTTTACCAGATTATCTAGTTCCCAGCCGGAGACGGCGAATACTTTACTTGAGGCTGGAAACAAGACTTATTTTAAAGAAGTTTTAGTTTAAGTTCCACCAATCCACATCTGTAACCCCCTGCTGGGCAAAATATCCGCATTAAAGGTGGAATTACATGAGATGATGTTTCAAGAACTGTTGGAAAATCCAATTTAAATTTTGCACCTATCCCTTTATAGATCAAAGAACTTATTCTTTGGCTTGTAGCAAATAAAGATTCTGTTCGTTGTAAATTTCAATATTTTTTGATCCGGGAGGCTCCTAAATGACACTGCGATCATATAGTCGGGTGTGTCTTGTTCCATTAGTTTTCTCTTTACTCGGCGTGGGTGCGAGTACAGCAAAAGCGATCGCTCAAACTACTTTTCCATTTGAGGTAGTATATGAGTACAGAAGTTACTCTGACACCTATCCCATCAACCGACGTATCAAAAGCATTTGTCTCAGGCTTTAATCCTGATGCTGAGTATGGTTTAACTAACTTTTCAAGTATCGACAATTACAGCAGGGTTGACCCCGATACTGGAAACCTTGTATTCGTTCAAGATCCAGCAATATTTGGTTTGCAAGGCTTACCAATCGGCAGAGACGAGTTTTTTGGTAGTGGTGATGATAAATTATTTGGCAGGAGTAGCGCTACTGCCTCATTTGACTTTATCAACCGCCAATTAGTAGGTTCTGGTAATATCACTATCAATGGTGGTACAGGCAACTTTAGCGGTGCTACAGGTATATTTAACTTTCGTGAAATTGAGTCACTCGATCAAGATCCAAATGCTCCCTTGAAAGGTCAAGCTTTTTTGAGTGGTTCCTTCCAGACACCGAAGAAAGTTCCAGAACCAAGCACTAAGGCAACACTATTCGGTATGTGTGTAATTGGGATTGGTTTGATGGCAGGTAAACGTTACTTTTGAGCTACTGGGTAAATTATGGCATTCTTGAAGAATTTAGCCATTCTGAATACAGTAATGAGAATCAACGCCGAGTGAAGTCGAGGCGTTGATTCTGAGCGTAGTGTCTCGTAGAGAAGGGTCAATACAGTGGGAGCAGAAATGTTGGGTTGGGAAAATTACTTTTTCGGTTGACCCTTTTCCAAAGCTTGTTGTACTAGCTCATCAGTGACATTACCTACACCCTCAGTCTTAGAATTCCCAACTTCTTTTGCTAATTCTAAATAATCATCAGGATTACCAGTTGATTGTGCTTGAATTTTTGTCTCTTGTGGCTTAGAGGCTTGATAATTAGGTGCAGTGGCTGCTTCGGCTGCTGCTGCTCCTTCACTTGTGCGATCAACATCACTCACGCTGAATTGCTGTGCTGTTGCATAATCAGCATCAAAATCGACCTTTGGCGCTTTTTCCTCACCACTAGCTATGCTTTCGGCAGCTAATTGTGCATCATGGGTGGGAGCTTCATTTAAATTGGGCTTTACTTCATCGGGCATAATTAAAACCTTAAGTAAATTTTTTATTGCTTACTTAAGCGATATTAGCAAAGCAATTCGCCAATTTCTTGCTTCTTAAGGAGTGACTTTACCTCTATTAAAAGGTAGATAAAAGCTGTAATTTTTAATTAATTTAAATCATTCTATTGATACTAGAATCTGGTTCTCAAACTTTGGTACGACTTAGTTTGGCCTGTTAAATTCCCTTGGAGATAAATAATAATGACTGCAAGTTATGACAAAACTATTTCTCAAGCCCAAAGCAATGAAACTCAAAATTTGGTGGATGCGTTTAACGCCTTAGATACCGATGCCAAATTAGCTTGGTTTTATTTTGTTTATAAAAAAATGGGTGATTCTGTGACGCCAGCTGTTCCGACTGCGGCTGAACCAGAATTAGCACCAATTTTGCTAGGAGATTATTTTGAATTATCTGATGATGAGCAACTAGCAATTATGCGGGATATTGTTAACCGCAAAGATACGGAGTATTCTCGCGCTTATGGGTCGATCAAAGAAAACAACCAGCTGTTGGTTTGGTATGCTTGGGCGGTAGCTATGGGAAATCAAGTGGTTGGGATGCCAGCTAACTACGAGCCAAGTAAGGAAATTAATGATCTACTTTCCCAAACTGAAGGGCTAGATTTTGAAGAGCAAATTTCAATATTTCGGACAATAGCTGGTGAATTGGGTTACACCGATGTCAAGCCGATCGCAACGCAAGCAGAAACTGGAAAAACGTCAAGTTTGTAATCAGCCTTGGCGACTTCGAGTCGCCGCTATACAAATGTTTGCATAGCCTCCCGCAGGCAAGTCCGCGAATGCGGACTTTAATTATGAGAAAGCTAACTGACTCAAGTCATCTGGGGTTAAATTTGAGTGTACTACTTGACCATCACGGAACCAAAGGATGCGCTCGGTTTGACGAGCAACTTCTGGTTCATGTGTCACCATAACAACGGTAATTCCACTATCATTAAGTTGGCCGAAAATATCTAAGACTTCTTGGGTTGTGCGCGAATCAAGTGCGCCTGTGGGTTCATCGGCTAGTAATACTACGGGATCATTGACGAATCGCCCGAGCGATCGCTACTCTTTGTTGTTGTCCACCAGATAGTTGAGTTGGTTTGTTATTGAGGCGATTGGCTAAACCTACTCGTGTCAGTGCTACTGTTGCGCGATCGCTTCTTTCTTTTGGACTCACGCTAGCATACACCATTGGCAGCATCACATTTTCTAATGCTGTTAGTTGGGGCAATAAATGGAATTGTTGAAAGACAAACCCCAGCTTTTTATTACGAATGTGTGCCAAATTTGTATCATTCATTTGGGCCACATCGAGATTATCTAGATAATAGTGTCCAGAAGTCGGGCGATCTAAACAGCCGATAATATTCATGGCTGTAGATTTACCAGAACCAGAAGGCCCCATAATTGAACAATATTCGCCCTCGTGGATAGTCAAATTCACATCACTTAGCGCTCGAACTTCAGTTTCGCCACTGCCATATATTTTAAAAATATTTTCCAAACGAATAATTGTTGATTTCGGGATGGGATTGGGAACTGGAGAATCGGTAATTGAAATAGTATTTGCCATAAGTATTTAGTTGTTAGTTGGTAGAAAGGCAATTATTGCGATCGCCATAACACTCCTTACGCAATGTGCAACTTTCTTTTAAACCTTAGAATAAATTGCACATCGCCTTACCTGACTATCGACAACCCAAACTATCTCGCGTTGACATACCCGTAACCGGATTTACCCCATCAGCTCTTTCACACAATAGTGACACCTGATAACGATCAATTAAAGCGTCTGTAAAATCAGCGCCTGTAATTTCGGCATCATAAAAACGGCTGCGAGTCAAAGTTGCTTCTGTAAGAATTGCATTTCTCAGGTTAGCACCATCCATAGTCACGCGATCTACTAAAGCGCCACTCAAGTTTGCGCCTTCCAGGTTTGCCTTTAATAAAACTCCTTTAGTCAAAATTGCGTTGGTTAAATTCGCCCCTTGGAAATTCGTCCCCCGCATTTCTGCTGCTACAAAAGTCACACCTGCCAAATCAGTATGAGAAAAGTCACGATTTTCTAAATTTATATTGTTGTAATTAATTGTGTTTATTTGAGCAAAAGCTGGTTTGGGGTTAAGTATTATCCACCCAAATGCTAGTAGCAAAATCACGATTAAACCAAAAAAGCGCAGTAAAATCTTTTTCATAACTTTATTATTTGTCATTAGTCCTTTGTCATTTAACCAATGACTAATGACTAATGACTCTTACCTATTTCCAATCTTTACCAATGCGAATTGTCAGATCAGATTCTAAATCACCAATTGCCGCTACCTCAATTTGACCCAAGCCTAAGACTTTTTGCAAATCAACTCCCACTCGTCGGTTGCCTTTTTGGACAACAATCTGAGTTTGACGTTGGGTATCTGGCCAATCAGGCACTTTGTAAATATTAGTAAAGCCTTTCTGTTTCAGATAAGCAATAACTTTTTCAGTTAGCTGAGGTTGATTGGAAGCATTTTGAATAGCAATTTTGAGGTTAGGAACCTGACGCATATCTGGTTTTAGACCAGGTACATTTACCCCAACATAATCATTCAACAGGCTCTGTTGTCCAGTCATATTCAGCCAATAGCTATCAGGATCTTTGCTAAAACGGCTAAATGTACCAGGCAACACGGTCATTTGGAAATTATCCCGATCGAGGTTGAGACCGAAGTTTACCAACGCCATCATTTCTTCCATCTTCAGGTTGGTATCAAAGTATTTTCGCATTAAGCGAGTTAATTGAGGCAACCTGGGTAAGACAGTAGGACTATTTAAGCGTTGCAGCAGGGCTGCTATGAGTGCTTGCTGACGCTGCACTCTCGGCAAATCTCCCAAACCTGGTTCACGGAATCGAACAAACTGTTCTGCTTGTTCGCCGTTGAGGGTTTGCCAGCCACTGACTAAATTAATCGACAATCGACTGCTGGAGTCTTTATATGCCATTGATTGGGGAACAAAGACCTCAACTCCGCCTAACTGATCGACTAACTGCCGTAAGCCACTAGTAGAAATGCGGATATAACGATCGATTGGGGCATTGTTTAAGGTACGACTAACTACCCGTGCTGCCAAAACTGGGCCGCCTTGGGCATTGGCATCAGATACCTTAGTTAATCCCTTTTCTCCCTTTTCGGGGATAGCGATCATTGTATCTCTGGGAATCGAAAGCACTCGTACAGATTTTTCACTAGGGTTAAGCCGTACCAGCAGCATGGAATCGCTTTTTCCAGCAAAGCTTTCTGGTGAACCATCAACCGTACCATTGACTGGTTCAATCCCCATAATTAAAATATTCATCGGTCGTGAAAGCTGGTACTGGGAGAGTTTGCTCCATAACTCCCCTGGTAATGGTATTTTTACGTCGTCTTTACCAGTAGTTCCTAAATCTTCATCTGTTCGATCTAGATTGCTCCACAAAGGAGTCCACAACGCTAACGTTGATACTAGCAACCCAGATAATATAACGCCGATGACAACCGTCATGATCCACAACAGCCATCGAGGCATGGTCAAGCCCAGTCTCTCATAAAGCTGATTGGGAATTGCGCCTACTGATTCGACGACACTACGGTTTGGATTCGCTGGCTGGTTTAGTTCGACATCCTCCTCCTCTGAGTCGGCTACTACTGGTGCAGGCGTTACTTGATTTTCTGTTCGTTGAAGTTGCTGCGATCGCACCTCAGTTTGAAATTCTACTTGTTGAGATGTCACCGGATTTTCCGACCATTCGACTTGTTTTATCACAATTATCTCCCCACTCAACCACTCCCTAAAAGTATGTTAATCCAAGCTACAAATATTGCCAGTGGAAAAGCTCACTGTAAACTTGTAATGTTCTTCGGTAGGCGTGTATGACAACATGAATACTTTATTGTTCCCCGTGATCCTTGCTGGTGGTAAAGGTGAACGTTTTTGGCCCCTGAGCCGCAAAGACCGACCCAAGCAATTTTTAAGTCTTGATGGTAGCTCTAGAAGTTTATTACAAGCAACCGCCGATCGATTAATAGAACTCGGTGGCGGCGGGTGGGATTCCTTGTGGGTAATTACTTCTAGTCAGATAGCTGAAGGGGTAAGACAACAATTACCTGATCTACCAGTTGAAAACTTGCTGATTGAGTCAGAAGGCAGAGACACTGCCGCAGCCGTTGCTTGGACAAGTTTAGAAATCAAACAGCGCTATGGAGAAGACGCTGTTATTGGCTTTTTCCCTGCTGACCACTGGATCGCTGACCAAGAGGCGTTTGCACACACATTAAGGGCGGCTACGCAACTAGCAGCAAGCACAGCAGCGATCGTTACACTGGGGATCAAGCCTACTTTTCCATCAACCGGTTACGGCTACATTGAACAAGGTGAAAAAATAGGTAGCTTTAATGAGTTGCCAGCTTATCACGTTAACCGTTTTACTGAAAAGCCTAACCGGGAAACGGCAGAAACTTTTTTATCTACGGGACGTTTTAGCTGGAATAGTGGAATGTTCGTTTTTCGGGCAGGGGTTGTTCTCAAAGAACTACATACCCATGCACCAGAAATTATCGAACCTTTAGAACAACATGGCCCTGATATCTATCCCCAGTTGCCTAAGAAGAGTATAGACTATGCGCTAATGGAAAAGACAACTCTAGCATACGTTTTGCCAGTTGATTTTGGTTGGGATGATTTGGGAGATTGGAATGCGATCGAACGCCTACTCAAAACAGAAGAGAATCCCAATGTGGAACTTGGTACGCACGTAGGGCTAGATACGCAGGGGGCGATTATTTACGCCTCAAATCCAGAGGATGTAGTTGTTACAATTGGTTTAGAGGACGTGGTGATTGTGCGCGATCGCAATGTCACCCTCGTTGTTAAAAAAGAACGTACCCAGGAAATCAAGCAGATCCTCAAAATTCTCCAAAGCGATTCCCGATTTACTGACCTGCTATAAAAGTTAAAACCCTTGGTAGAGGCGAAAAAGCCTATTTTCCCATTATAACTTGACTTTGGGAATTGGGAATGGGGCATGGAGCATGGGGCATTGAGAAAATTCTTTCTTTGTCCACTTCATCTTTCTCATATCCCCATTCCAATGCCCAATGCCCAATCCCCAATCCCCAATCCCCAATTCCCTATTCCCCAAAATGTTCCTCACCCAAACTGTTCCCCGTCAACGAGAAATTCTTGAAGTATTCCTTCGCAATGGCTGGGACTATATGCGAAGGTTACTTACTGGTGGCAAAGCTGATGAACCCCAGCTACCTACACCTGCGGTTTTAAAAAATATCTTGGTAGATTTGGGGCCAGTTTACGTCAAACTTGGTCAGCTACTTTCTACCCGTCCCGATTTACTAAACGCCGCCTATATTGAGGAACTATCAACTTTACAAGACGAAGTACCGCCAGTACCTTGGTCAGAGATAGAAATAATCCTTCGCAAAGAATTAAAACGCCCACTAGCAGAAACCTTCAAGACAGTTAACCCGATCCCAGTAGCGGCGGGATCAATTGCTCAGACACATCGCGCTACATTAGCAGATGGTCGAGAAGTTGCTCTGAAAGTGCAACGTCCGGGAATCGATCTGACTATTGCCCAAGATATTGCTTTAATTCAAGGTATTGCGGATTTAGTGGCGCGGACTGAGTTTGGACAAACCTATGAAATCAAATCCATCGCCGAAGAATTTACCAAAGCTCTAGAAGCCGAGTTAGATTTTACACGGGAAGCGGGTTTTACAGACCAACTGCGGCGTAACTTATCTAAAAGTCGCTGGTTTGATCCCACGCAAATAGTGGTTGCGGAAATTAACTGGGAATTGACCACAGAGAAATTACTGGTAATGGAATGGCTGGATGGGGTGCCGTTCTTGTCGGCGGATTTGGATAATGACCCCAATGTTAAAGACCCTGCCCTCAAGCGTAAAGAAATAACTACTTTGTTATTTCGGGTATTTTTCCAACAACTATATATTGATGGCTTTTTTCACGCCGATCCCCATCCAGGAAACTTGTTTTATCTCAAAGATAGTCGTGTCGCCCTCTTAGACTGTGGCATGGTGGGAAGACTTGATCCCCGGACACAGCAGATATTAACAGAGATGTTGTTAGCGATCGTTGATTTAGATGCTCAAAGATGCGCTCAATTAACTTTGCAGCTATCAGATTCTGCTCAACCAGTAATTTTATCACGGTTAGAAAATGATTACGATCGCATGTTGCGAAAGTATCACAATGTCAGCTTGACGCAAATAAACTTCAGTCAGATAATTTATGAAGTTTTACAAGTTGCCCGTAACAATAAAATTAGATTACCTAGCAATATGGGTCTGTATGCCAAAACCCTAGCGAATTTAGAGGGTGTAGCGCGGACATTTAACCCGGATCTTAACTTTTTTGATGAAGTTAAACCATTAATTACAGACTTGTTTCGTCGGCAGTTACTAGGCGATAATCCAGTGCGATCGCTATTACGGACAGCTTTAGATATTAAAAGTCTGTCTCTCCAATCTCCTCGCCAAATTGAACTGTTATTAGACCGAGTTACCTCAGAAACTTTACAGTGGAATCTATCGCTGCGGGGGTTAGATGGTGTGCGGCGCACTATGGATGATGCAGCTAACAGGCTATCTTTTAGTATATTAGTGGGTTCGCTGATTATGGGTGCAGCAATTATTTCCACCAGAGCGCAGACAACACAGCTATCTTTTTTAAGTACGACCCTGTTTGCAGTTGCTAGTTTATTGGGTTTGTGGTTAATTGTTAGTACATTGCGATCGGGACGTTTACGGTAAAACCATTTGAGATTTTGGATTTTGGATTTTTGATTAAAAAAAAATCTAAAATCTCAAAATAATAACAAGTTTATAATAGTAAGCGGCTCCAGCCCTTAAAATATGGCAAGAGCCGCTTATTATGAGCTAATTTAATTAATTTTGCATTACAAAAGACATAGTTTAATTTATTCTTAACCACTCATATCATGTCCGCTTAATTAGTTATTATTCCGAGCATCTATGCAAAAATCTTAAAACTCTCTTTTCCCCTGCTCACTGCCCCATAACCACTGCGGTCTTAATGATAAGTCTTTAACCGGACATGATATCACTTATCCCAATTCTGCCTAATCTTGCACTTAATAATTACTCCTTATCTCTTGGTGTCCTTGGCAGTTCGTTTAATAATTAATTGCATCTTCATAGCGAATTAGTATTCAATTTGTGGTTCTAATATAAAAAATATGTCAATCATCATTGCTGAAAATCTGAGTAAATCTTATCCAGTAGCAGTTAAAAGTCCGGGTATTAAAGGTACAATAACCCACTTTTTTCGCCGTACCTACCGCTCAATTAAAGCAGTTCAGGATGTTTCCTTTGAAATTGCCCCTGGTGAAATAGTGGGGTTTTTAGGCCCAAATGGTGCTGGTAAAACTACCACACTTAAAATGCTCACAGGGTTGATTCACCCCTCTAGCGGTACTGTCAAAGTAGCGGGACAAGTTCCGTTTCAGCGTAAAGAAGCATTTTTGCAAAAAATTACCTTGGTGATGGGGCAAAAGCAGCAGCTAATTTGGGACTTACCAGCACTCGATTCTTTGAGAATTAATGCCGCTGTATACAACATCTCTGATAAAGAGTTCCAACGGCGGGTAGGAGAATTAACAGAGATGCTTTCTCTAGAAGGCAAACTTACCCAACCAGTGCGGAAGCTATCTTTGGGTGAGCGAATGAAGGCGGAATTATTAGCAGCACTTTTACACCGTCCCCATGTATTGTTTTTAGATGAACCGACGCTGGGATTGGATGTAAATGCTCAAGCAGCAGTGCGCGAGTTCTTACGCGACTACAATCAGCGTTATCAGGCTACAGTGCTGTTAACAAGTCATTACATGGCTGACATCACAGCTTTGTGTCAACGGGTACTGTTGATTCACGAGGGAAGCCTGATGTATGACGGCAGCTTAGATGGACTGCTGGAACGTTTTGCTCCTTACCGAGAAGTCTACATAGAGTTAGCCCAACCTCTACCAATAGAAAAACTTATGACTTATGGTGATGTCAAACTCTTAGAAGGGCGAGCAGTGCGCTTTATGGTATCACGAGAGGCGCTCACCCGCACCGTATCCCAGATTTTAGCGGATTTAGAGGTAATTGACTTAACAGTTACCGAGCCGCCCGTGGAAGAGGTAATTGGACGAGTTTTTCAGGCAGGTGTTGTGGAGTAGAGATGCGATTAATCGCGTCTCTACAAGAGTGGAGAATTCTGGGTAATTTTTGTAGTAGGAAGGTAATTGATTAGCTAGTTTTTTGCTAACAATCACTTACAAATGCTAACATAGTGGAATGGCTTATGTACCACTACGAGAAGCAGTCAAAAAACTTGGATTGCATCCGAACACGCTAAGGAAGTACGCAGACAATGGCAAAATCGAAAGCATCAAAAACGAAGCAGGACAAAGACTCTTTGATGTCGAGTCCTACCGTCGCGGTGCAGCACACGCATCCATTATTTGCTACTGCCGAGTTAGTTCAACCAAGCAGCGAGATGACCTTGGAAGACAAATTGCTTATATGCAATCCCTCTACCCAGATGCCGAAATCATCAAAGATATCGGCAGTGGAATCAACTTTAAGCGTAAAGGACTGCAAGCCTTATTGGACAGACTTATGCAAGGAGATAAGCTCACGCTTGTTGTTGCCTGTCGTGACCGACTCGCGCGGTTTGGATTTGAACTTATTCAGTACATGGTCGAGCAAAACGGTGGACAAATCGTGGTTCTCGACAACACTGTACACTGCCCAGAATCAGAACTTACCTCGGATCTTCTCTCCATCCTCCACGTCTTCTCTTGTAGGATGCACGGACTCAAGAAGTACAGTAAAAAAATCAAGGAAGATCCGGATCTTCCTCACAGCACTACAACGGCAGACTCTTAAACAATGGTTTGGTGTGTCTAGGTTTGTTTACAATACGACCGTCAAACTATTACAAGATTCATCAATAAAGGCTAATTGGAAAGCGATTAAGACTGATATTTTGAATGGGGAATAAATGAAGCAGATAATCAGAAAAGCCTTAACTTTGCTGTCAGTATACTACGCCTATATGGTTGAGTATCGGGCAGAACTAATCTTATGGGTTTTAGCTGGCTCTTTACCGATTATCCTCATGGGTGTCTGGATACAGGCAGCACAAGGAGGACAATTTGGGTTATCACCTGTAGATTTTGCCCGTTACTTCATCACGGTTTTCATTGTCAGACAAATCACAGTTGTTTGGGTAATTTGGGACTTTGAAAGGGAGGTAGTGGAAGGCAAATTATCGCCCAAGTTACTACAACCGCTCGATCCAGTATGGCATCACGTTGCATCCCATATTTCTGAAAGATTTGCTCGTTTAACCTTTGCTTTTTTATTAGTAGGATTATTTTTTATTCTTTATCCCCAGGCTTTTTGGGTACCAAGTTTAGATAGATTTTTGCTATTTATACTGGCGGTAGGGCTAGCTTTTACTTTGCGGTTTACCATTCAGTATACTTTTGCTATGTTTGCTTTTTGGACAGAACGGGCTAGCGCTTTAGAAAATTTCTGGTTGTTATTTTATCTATTTTTATCTGGTTTAATAGCACCTTTAGAGGTCTTTCCAGAATCTGTGCAGAAAATAGTCATGTTTACGCCTTTTCCCTATTTGATTGATTTTCCTGCGAGTCTTTTGGTAGGGCTACCCGTGGATATAGGACGGGGATTTTGGTCAATCGTGGGTTGGATATTAATATTTTTGGGTGTGAATCGCTTTCTTTGGCGTGCAGGTTTAAAGCGGTATTCTGGGATGGGAGCTTAAATAATTTAATAATAACTTTACTACAGAGCGCCCTATGTCTTCATACATACTCTTTGTTTTGGCGAAGGTATTAATATATCTTTAATAATTATTTAATCACCTTACGACTTGTAAAGAAATATAAACTCAAATTAAATTAGTGGTGCAGTTTTGAAAGTGTCACTCAATATACTCGTTTTTTGATGGAAGCAGTGATATTATCTAATGGTGTGAGGAGCAAGTTAAAAATAAAGAACGTCTGGGGTGGAAACACGGCAACACTCCCAGGCGTTTTTTAATGGGTATACAGAAAAAATTTCTTGCAGATTCACTAAAGTTTTTGAGATAGTCACCTACAATCCAAAATCTAATCAACCCCACCCACAATCAAAACTAGAAATTCAGGTGCAAATCAATCGGCTGACTCAACAAATTCAGTTCATTATCGAGATTGATCAATTGAAACAGGTGATGCGCCAAACCCTACTCACTGATGGATCACGCCGGGAAAATAGTGCCGAACACTCTTGGCATATAGCTATGATGGCAAGTGTATTAGCAGAATATGCCCCAGAGGGTGTTGATATATTCCATGCCATCAAAATGCTGCTGATCCACGATTTGGTAGAAATTGATGCAGGTGACACCTTTTGTTACGATGTGCAGGGTAATGACAGCAAGGCAGCAAGAGAAGCACAAGCAGCGTTGCGCTTATTTGGACTTTTGCCAGCAGATCAAGGTAGGGAGTTGCGTTTAGTCTGGGATGAATTTGAAGCAGGAGAAACACCCACCGCCAAGTTTGCCGCAGCTTTAGACCGCATACAGCCTTTGCTGCACAATCAGCAAACTCAGGGCGGGACTTGGCGCATTCATGGCATTAGGCGCGATCAGGTGATGAAACGGGTAGCGCCAGTAGAAACAGGTGCGCCGGAACTGTGGCCCTTTGTCCTGCAATTGATTGATGATTGTGTGACAGCAGGATACATAAAAGAGACTTCTAGTCTCAAGATTTAGGGCTGATAGGCCAAAATTGCTTCCCACTCAGATTGTGAGAGTGGTTGCAACTCTATTTGCATATCAAAGCAATTACTAGCTGCGGTAACTAAAGCTGCAATAATCTTTTCTACAGTCAGACCTTGATGCAGTTGTACAGTTGTAAAAGATTCTGTACCAAATACTTGAGTAAACAGTTCAGCATCAGGTTGCAAACGGATTGAACCATGTTGCAGAATTACCCCGCTACGTCGCAATTGAGCGCTACCAATGAGTTTGCCACCATCTGGCAAAACTAAATCTGCACTAGTTGCTGTACCAAAACAGTTAGGGTTGTGGATGTAACCTCGTCCAGCCGTACCGTAATGTAATTCTACGCCGAGCGATCGCCACCCTTGAATCAAAAACTCACAAATTGTTTCATATACCTGGAGACGACTACCGGTAAGCCCAGATGTGACTATGGCGTAAGTTAAATCTCCTTGGTGTAGCACCGCCCTTCCACCAGTAGGACGCTGCACTAAATCTAGTTTTTGTCCTTGCCAAATCAAATTTTGCCAATATTCAGGATATTGGCGTTGATGATAGCCGAGAGAAATGGCAGGTGGCGACCAAGTATAAAAACGCAGAGTTGGCGGATGTTTCCCAGACTGGTGCTGTTCTAGTAACCATCTATCAATTGCCATCTGCACATTGCCAGCCGCCTCTAGCAAAGGAATTAGTCGCCAAACCTGATTGCTATGCATCCGATGCAGCTATAGCCCAATCTAAATAGAACTTACGCAGTGAAAACCTGAAACCTCGATCCCTCCTAAAAAAGGGGGGGATCTGAAAAGCCCCCTTTTTTAGGGGGTTGGGGGATCTCTTCTGTGTAAGTCCTACTAAAATCCAAAATCCAAAATCCAAAATCCAAAATTCCTTAAGTCGTACCAAATTCAATTTGTAAGGCTTCATCGTTATTATCAGCGATCGTTGCTACAACGGTAATGAGCCGAGAAACTTCGCCAGGAGATAACTCTGCTAAGGTGCGTGTGGATATCACAACTACTCGGTTTTCAATAATACCAAAACGCGCTTCAAAAGTACTAGAGCAGTTTAACTCCAAAAGATACCGCATCAACTTAGGTTCATCTTTGGCAGGTAAATTTAGCACCGCAGACCAAACCGTTATGGTGTCTTCATCGGTTGTTCCGTTGAGTTTGACAAATACTTGCACACTTCCATACTTAAACTTCCAGAGATAACCACCCTCTGGAGTGTGGCTAACCATCGCACTATCATCTTGTTCTAAAGAATCGATGACATTTTCAATTACCTCAACATGGTTAATGCTTGGCGTCTCGGCGATTAGCTGATCAATCGATTGGTTACTAGTTAGGGTTTCTGGGTAGCTTGTCATACAGATTTATTCTCAACATACTCGCTGTTTTCTCTACACATACTTTATAACTTGTAGAGGCAGTTAGTTTTCAAATGCCTAAAGTCTGAGATGCGTCTTGGCTATGTGAGAAAAATTAGCTGGAAGTTCAACGCATTTCTCCCGCCACCATGTGTGTGGGATGGTGGCGGGAGAAACAAAGAATTATTCTGCAAAAATTAATGACGATCGCACTTAACCTACATCATCATGGGCAAAGCGGTTAAAGAGGAAGTCTAAGGCATAGTTACGCAGTTGATAGTATTGGGGATCTTCCATGATGCGGCTGCGATCGCGGGGACGAGAAAAAGGAATTTCCATGACTTCACCAATTTTCGCATGGGGGCCATTGGTCATCATTACCAATTTGTCTGCTAAAAATAGTGCTTCGTCGATGTCGTGGGTAATCATCAGCACTGTACAACGGTTATCGCCCCAAATTTTCAGCAATTCTTCCTGTAATTCTTCTTTGGTGATGGCATCCAGCGCCCCAAAAGGTTCATCTAAAATTAAAACTTTCGGACGAATCGCCAAAGCACGGGCGATAGAAACCCGTTGTCTCATCCCCCCAGACATTTGCATTGGTTTCTTTTCCATCGCATCAGCCAGTCCCACCATTGCGAGATGATCGCGTACAATCGCTCTTTTTTCGGCTTGTGGTTTGTTGGGATAAACGGCGTTGACAGCTAAGTAGATGTTTTCAAAAGCAGTCCGCCAAGGTAGCAAGGCATAGTTTTGGAAAACAACCATCCTGTCTGGGCCTGGCTTGGTAATGGGTTCTCCTTCGAGTAAGACTTGCCCAGAGGTGGGAAAGTTAAAACCGGATACCATATTTAACAGTGTCGATTTGCCACAGCCAGAGTGACCGATAACGCAAATAAACTCGCCTTGTTCGACGTTGAGGTTAACGCCGTCGAGTACGGTAAAAGGGCCTTGCTTTGTCGGATAAACTTTGGTAACGTCTTTAATTTCTAGAAAAGGTCTGCGGCTGGTGCTTGCAGTGGCGAATGATTTTTCTAGTGTGTTTATAGCTGTGAAGTCGCGGTTTTGCATGGTATTTGGGGATTAAAAAACTTAATTTAAGCGATGTGCAACTGAATATTCTGACCTCTCTCCTAGAAGGCTACGGTGTACACACAAGTACTATCTGAAAGGGTTTCAGGCGTTATAGACCCCTTAAATTGTCATTACGAGCGCAGTGATAACGGAGCGAAGTAATCACATAGTCCCGTGAGTTTTTGCGATTGCTTCGTCGTTCCTCCTCGCAATGACAGACTTTCAGAGCGATCGCACAATCCCTATTGCTAGAGGATGAAACCAAATGTCAGGTGGAATTTCACGGCTTGTGTGTACACCGTAGCTCCTAGAAGGGGAGAGGCTTTGACTTTCCCCCCTTCCCTACAAGGGAAGGGGGTAGGGGGTTAAGTCTTTTGTTGGTTTTTCCACATGACTTAAAAAGTCAAATCATTAATGGAGTTCAAAGGCTCATTAATGGAGTTCAGAGGCTCATTAATGGAGTTCAGAGGCTCATTAATGGAGTTCAGAGGCTCATTAATGGAGTTCAAAAGTTCATTAATGGAGTTCAAAGGCTCATTAATGAAGTTCAAAGGTTCATTAATGGAGTTCAAAGGTTCATTAATGGAGTTCAAAGACTCATTAATGAAGTTCAAAGACTCATTAATGGAGTTCAGAGGTTCGCGTGTGATGTGCTACTTCTTCCACTTCCTCTTTCTCTCACCATTCTTTTATGAGGCGAGTCTCCTTCTTGGTGCATCAAGAACAACTTCCGCAACTGAAAAATCACGTTTAATTTTCAAGTTGTTGAGATAAGTGATCGGATCATCAGCGTTAAAGGGAGTACCATCGAACATTTGAATCGGTTGGCGAATATAGCTAATATCCAAACCTAATTCTCGCGCGGCGGTGCTGAAAACACGCACGCGACACACCCGTTCCACAACTTCAACCCAATTTCTGGGGAAGGGAGTATCACCCCAACGCGCCAATTGACTCATAATCCAAATTTGTTCGGTGCGACTGGGACGGTTAATTGCGGAATCGGAATAAAACTGAAGATGGGCATAGTCTCGCAATGGATGGTCTAAGTCACAGGTGAGACTATCTGGATCTTCGAGTTGAATGTATTCTAAATCAGTGCTGACATAATCTCGCCCTGCTAGGATTTGCCGAATTTCTTGGGTATTTTCGGGATTTGCACAATACACGCAAGCTTCTAACAATGCTTTAGTCAAGGCGATATGCGTATTTGGATAATTTTCTGCCCAATCTTCCCGCACACCAAGAACTTTACCGGGGTGTCCTAGCCAAACTTCTAAATCCGTAGCGATGGTAAAGCCAACATTTTCCACAGCAGCGCGGTAGTTCCAAGGTTCACCCACGCAGTAACCATCAATGCTTCCAGCTTTTAGGTCGGCTACCATCTGCGCTGGGGGAATAGTCTTCATATCCACATCGCTATCGGGGTCGATTCCACCAGCCGCTAGCCAGTAACGCAACAGCAAATTGTGCATCGATGCGGCGTGTACTACTCCCATTGTGTGCCGTTGGTCACGGGTGCGAAGCAGGTATCTTTTGAAGTCTGATAAGGTTTGTACACCTTGGTCGAGAAAGCGTTTTGCCAAGGTGATGGCGTTACCGTTGCGAGTCATGGTAAGGGCGGTGACAACGGGCAGAGGTTGATTATTATGTCCTCCCAAAGTTAACCACATCGGCATTCCTGAAGGCATTTGTGCCGCATCTAAATAACCACCACTGATGCCATCTTCTATACCCCGCCAGCTACTTTCCCGCACGAGGTTAACTTCATCTAAACCATGCTTGACAAAAAAGCCTTTTTCTTTAGCAACTGCTAAGGGGGCGCAAGCTGTCAGAGGTAAAAAGCCAATTTCTAGGTTAACTTTTTCTAATCCATGACGGGCAACGTCGGCAGTTTTCCGCGCCCGAATTTTCTTAATGCGTTTCTGCTGATTAAGGAAGTAAATCATCTCACTTCGCAAGCTGTAGTAGCTGGGATGTTTTACTACTTCCATCCGCTTACGGGGTCTGGGAATATCCACTTCTAAAATGTCGCCGATTTTCGATTCGGGGCCGTTGGTTAACATCACGATTCTGTCAGATAACAGCACCGCTTCATCTACATCATGTGTCACCATGACGGCGGTAACTTGATTTTCTTCGCAAATTTGCATCAGTTGTTCTTGCAAATTGCCGCGTGTGAGTGCATCCAACGCACCAAAGGGTTCATCTAGCAAGAGTAATTTGGGACGAATCGCTAAGGCGCGGGCGATCGCAACTCGCTGTTTTTGTCCACCTGATAACATTCCCGGTTGTTTATCAGCATGGGGACGCAAACCCACCATATTAATATGTTTTTCGATGATAGCGTTGCGTTCATCTGCGGGTAAGCCTTTCATTACCGAGTCCACAGCGAGGGCAATATTTTCTCTTACCGTCCGCCAAGGTAATAGCGAATAATTTTGGAACACCACCATCCTGTCTGGGCCGGGTTTGGTGATTTTTTGTCCTTCGAGAGTGACAAGACCTTCAGTAGGCAAATCTAAACCCGCAATCATATTTAATAAGGTGGATTTGCCGCAACCGGAGTGACCAATCAAAGAAACGAATTCTCCTTTTTAATTTGAAGGTCGATTCCTTTGAGGGCGATATATTTGCCACCACCAGTTATTCAAAAACTTTATCAATTTGGTCAACAGCTACGAACATAATATATTTGGTATTTGGTAATTGGGCATTGGTAATTGGGCATTGGGAATTGGGCATTGGGAATTGGGAATTGTAAATTAGAGATTATTTAGGATTAGGGATTGGAGAAATCTTTCCTAGTTTTCATGCCCCATGCCCTATGCCCTATGCCCCATTCCCCATGCCCCATGACTATTTTTGCTCTGCTGGTAAAATCTTGTTTTGCAGCCAACCCATCATTTTATCTAGCACCAACCCAACGACACCGATATAAACTAGAGCTAAAATAACTTCGCTGACGTTGTTATTTTGATAAGCATCCCAGATAAAAAAGCCGATGCCGACAATACCGGACATGACGATTTCAGCGGCGATAATCGCTAACCATGCTAAACCGATCGCAATTCTCAAGCCGGTAAAGATGTAGGGTAATGCCGCCGGAATCAAAATATTAATGAAATAGTCTTTGCGGCTAAGTTGCAGAACTTTGGCGACGTTGTTGTAATCTTGGGGAATTTGGGTAACGCCGACAGCAGTGTTAATTAAGATGGGCCAAATGGCGGTGATGAAAATTACGAATAAGGCGGCGGGTTCGTTTTGTCGTAAGGCTGCTAAAGAAATCGGAACCCAAGCTAGAGGCGGTACTGTCCGCAGTAGTTGAAAGATGGGGTCTAAAGCTTTGGACATGGTTTTATTGACACCAATTAAAATGCCCAAGGCAATACCAGCGATCGCAGCTAGGGTATAACTGATAGCAACCCGTTGCAGACTAGCGAGAATCTGCCAAAATAGACCTTTATCAATGCCACCTCGGTCATAAAAAGGCCAGAAAATGAGAACCCAAGTGTCTTGGATAACTTGTATAGGCCCTGGTAATGTGGCTCCTGGAATCCAAGCGAAGAGTTGCCAGAGAACGAGGAAGATTGTGATGGCGATCGTTGGTGGTATCAGATCAGGAAGTTGCTTTTTCAGGCTGGATATAAAGCCATTATTCAATCTAGGACTTGCAGGGCGTTTTTGGGCTATTGTCATGATGCTGTATTCTCCTCAAATTTTATTTGTTATTTGTCCGTGGTCATTTGTCATTTGTCCTTTGCAAATAACTAATGACCAATGACCAATGACTAATGACTAATGACTAAATACTGACCTTTTTAATTTTCAAATTCTTCAAATATTCTTCTGGTTTTTCGGGGTCAAATTTAATGCCATCAAAAAACTCTTCTACACCACGGGATGTATTTGTAGGAATATCAGCAGCAGCAATCCCAGCTTCTTTAGCAGCTTCTTTCCAAATATCTTCACGGTTGACTTTGTTGATAAGTTCCTTAGCCTTAGCAGCATTATTGTCAATGTAATCTTTTGGTAAGAATCCCCAGCGAACGTTTTCAACTATGAACCATAAATCATGACTCTTATATGGATAAGAAACATTACCTTTTTCATCTTTCCAGTAGTAAGCAGCCATTGATTTATCATCAATTTTGCGACCATCACCCATGTCATACTTACCTTGGTATGGATCGGCTAAGATTTCGGGTGAAGAAAGATTAAAATAATTTCGTCCCGCGAGAATTTGAGCAGCTTCTTTGCGATTATCAAAATTATCTAACCACTGTTGGGCTTCCATAATTCCTTTTAAAATTGCTTTGGTAGCCTTGGGATTTTTATCAACCCAATCGCCTCTCATGGCAAGATATTCTTCAGGATGGTTCTTCCAAATTTCTGCGGTTAATGCTGCTACATAGCCAATTTTTTCTTGAACAAGGCGATAAGGCCAGGGGTCGCCTGTACTAAAAGCATCCATTGTTCCTGTTTTCATGTTGGCTACAGTTTGCGCCGCAGGTACTGTCAGCAGCTTGACATCTGCATCTGGATCTAACCCGCCTGCTGCTAACCAGTAGCGAATCCACAAATCTTGGTTGACGTGGGGAAAGGTAAATGCGGCCGTGAAGGGTGTTGAAGATTTTAAATCCTTAATTAAAGACTTGGCGCTAGCGAGTTGTAAATTAATACCTTTGCCTTCGTGCTTGTTGGCGATCGCAATTCCATTTCCATGCGTAATTAATTGACATAATACATACATGGGAATTTTTTGATTGCCCTTGGTAATTAAACCTTCTGTAATTAAATGTGGCATTGGCATCTGCCATTGACCGCCATCTATCCCACCACCGGCAGAACCAATTTCTACGTTGTCCCTTGCTGAACCCCAAGAAGCTTGCTTGGAAAGGTCAACATTAGTCATGCCATACTTTGCAAAAAAGCCTTTTTCTTTAGCAATAATTAAAGGAGCCGCTTCCACAATGGGAATATATCCCAGCTTAACTGTAGTCGTCTCTGGTGCTTGTCCAGAACTAGTATTAGCAACCGGTTGAGCAGTTGGTTGTACTTGAGTGCTTCCACCAGTCAGGTTGTCAGGGGGATTGCCCAAACAGCCTTTGAGGAATACAGCACTCGCCGATGCTCCGGCTGTGAAGATGAATTTGCGGCGAGAAATTTGATTAAAAAATTCTGTCATAATATCTCCTGAAAATGTAAATGTTATTTTTTATAGCTATGACAATTTAGGCAAAAAACGTGATGTTTCTTGCGCTATTAATGATTAATCAAGCTATATTTTGCAAAGCAACCGCAGCCATTCCATCAATGACGCGGCTACTTGTATAAAAACTCGGCTAATTTCTTGACTCTGCTCTAGTGTGTTTTAGAGGTGTCATTCACCTTGTTGAAATCAGTTTACAGCCTTTGAAGCAAAATTGCTCAACTTGAAGGATCGATTTATTAAAGAAATATTAAATTGGATATATAAGGAAAAATTTATCTATTTTCCTTAACTATATGAATAATTTTTAATATATCAAATTTTATCTATGGAGACTATTACTTTTATACTATGATTTGCTGTTTTCGTTTATTCTAAAACTTAATTTTAGTAGGATTTTCTAATATATAAACTCTTGTTTATGAAGACTATTATGTTAACGCTATGATTTAGGGTAGCACAGCTAGTTGTACTACCCTACCAAACGTATTTGTATCAACCTGAAAGTAGAAACGGTATACCTGTAAAGATTTTAAGTAGTGTATTCAGCGTTAATCTTCACGTAGTCGTAACTCAAATCACAACCCCAAGCTTTACCCACACCATGACCATTGCCAACATTAACGGAGATTAACACCGTATCCTGTTGCAGATAAGCACCTGCCGTTGCTTTTTTCAAATAAGCACTTGCTGCCGCACGATCAAATTGCAAAGGTTGCCCGTTTTCTAACATTAAGAAATCCCCTAGCTTAATTTGCAGGTTTTCTTGCTCAAAGGGCACACCCGCACGTCCGGCGGCGGCGGCGATGCGTCCCCAATTTGGATCGCGTCCAAAGATTGCAGATTTAACTAAGGATGAACCAGCGATGGTTTTGGCTATTTGTCGGGCTGAGAGTTCGTCATGAGCGCCAGTCACTTCCACTTCAATTAGACAGGTTGCGCCTTCACCATCACGAGCGATCGCTTTGGCTAAATGCTGGCAACTGCTGTTAACATCGCCTCTAATTTCTCTGCTTCTGCGCCCCATTCTGTAATTGCTGGGGTGCGAGATTGACCATTTGCTAAGGCGATTAAACTGTCGTTGGTACTAGTATCACCATCCACGGTAATGGAATTAAAGCTTCTATCAGCTGCCCTTGCTAACATCTGCTGCCAAAGGGCTGGCGAAACCACAGCATCACAAGTAACAAATGCCAGCATGGTTGCCATGTTGGGGTGAATCATACCGGAACCCTTGGCAATACCGCCAATTCGTACCGGGCGCTCGTTTATAGTTGTCTCTAAGGCAATGGATTTTGTTACCAAGTCTGTAGTGATAATCGCTCCGGCGGCGGCATCTGAGCCTGTTTCTGATAGTGCTGCTACTACTTTAGGAATCCCACTTCGCAAAGCATCCATCTTAATTCTTTGACCAATCACACCGGTGGAAGCCAATAATACAGATTCAGACGAGATGTTTAGGGCTTGGGCTATTGCCATAGCAGATTCTAAGGTATCAAGGTAGCCTTGAGTTCCGGTAGCGGCGTTTGCTTGTCCAGCGTTGCAGAGGATGGCACGAGCGCTATGTTTGGCTTGCAAGCGTTGGCGACAATATTCTACGCAGGCAGCTTTGACTTGGCTGGTGGTGAATACACCAGCTGCGATCGCTTCTACCTCTGAGAATATCAAAGCTAAATCTGGCAACCCCGAAGGTTTCAATCCTGCGGTGATTCCCGCCGCCTGATACCCCCTTGGTGCTGTGATACCACCTGTTATTTCTTGCCAATCTGCCATTATTCTTCACTCTAAACTATTAAGGGATTTGAACAACCTCTCAATAGTTTAAAGTTTTGAGGGTAAATTTTACCCTGTATTGCGCTCTTCTGAGAGAAAAATAATCTGCAAAATTACAGTATCCGGCGATAATAGCTCTATCCAGCCATCTACATTAGCAAACTGAGGATACCCCCGATAAAATTCGGCTGGTAGCCCGAACCTCGTACTGTTACGAATTTTGGCACTCCGAATGCTGTAGGAGTTGCTCATATTCATGCTTATGCACAGCGTGTACTTAACATAATAGACTATTTATAATCTTACAAATTAAATTAATGTTCGGCTTTAGGTTTATTTTGATGAAAATTAAGCGAACAAGGCTCTAATATCATCAATCTTCATTAATCTTTAATTTATGGAGAATTTAAAATGAACAATCAAATCAAAGAAATTAAACTTCTATTCCTAAACCTATCAAATGGGGATGATGAGTTTCGACAAAATCGTGAGGACACTTTAAAACATATTAGATCAATTCCCAAAATAGAAATTGAAGAAACAAACTCACTTGAAACTGCAAAAGAAAAGCTTATAGGCTTTAATGCTTTTGATTTAGCATGGGATGTTTTTTTTGTGTGGATTGATTCTGAAAATTCTCATATTTGGGATGACTTAGCCAACTTCAAAGATCAACATAAAGAACTTGACTATCTAGGAATTATTGTTGTATTTGGCTTCAATGAAACCATTCAAGAAAAAGCTCGTGATGCGATGTTAGGGGGGATATACGCATTTGCTTGTCCTTTCAATTCGTATGTTCTTGAAGCCTATATTGAATCAATAGGCTTAGAAATGAAAAATTCTAAATCTTTGTTCAAGTTTAAAAAAGACTTTCTTCAAGAACAAGATTTTGATTTTGAGGAAATGGTAGAAAATGTTTTCCTGGAGTTGAAAACTAATCCCATAGTTGGATACGACAGAGCTACAATATCATTAATTGATAATAAGACTAGTGAAAGATATTTATTGAAATATGATGGTCTTCGTTCAAACCCAGATCGACAACTTCTCAAATTAATTAATGAAGATAATTTGATCAAGAATGTCAATGAAAAGGGCGTACTGATCATAGATGACCTTAAGAATTTACGTGATAATCATCCAGAGCAATTACATAACCTGGGTTGGGAAAATGAGGATGCAACAAATGATATTAACTCTTGGGTTGGTTTTGCTGCAAAACGTCAAAATAAAAGTATAGCCATTATTACTCTTGATCACAAAACTCCAGGTCATTATGCACGATATAAAGACAAACTAGTTAACTTTCTTAAAGGCTATAGTGAAATTCTCGCGGATACGATCGTAGACTTTTTACAGGAAAGAAATGCCAGGGTAGTTAGAGAAATTACACGTGAAATCGGAGATGACCTAAAAAGTAAGGCTCTGATGCATCAAATACTTGTGAAGCTAAGGGATGAACTTAAATGTGATAATTGTACATATTTTAACGTTTCTTCTTCTATTGATGTTAGCGAAACTTTTCTTGAAGAATGGGTTGCAGCCAATGACTCAAAAAAATTTGAAGAACAATCGGGAAGATTTAAAAGACGTTTCAAGAAAGGAGAAGGAATTGTCGGCTGTGTGTTAACAGATGGTAAGAGTAGAATTATACCAAATGCGGCAGAAAATGCAGAGTTTGAACCAACTTTGCACTTTACAGGTAGCAATCTTTCTATGCTGGCAGTGCCTGTAATACCTTATATAGATGCAAACGAGGTTAGCCAGTCCAACCGGATGATTGGTGTAATTAATTGCTATAAGGAAAAGAAAGATCATTTTACTATTTATGATCGGGATCTTGTTGAAACCGTTGCACAAAGTACGGCAACTATCATTGAACGTACAATGACTTTAGAGTACTCGAACGATATCAGCAGCAAGATGAATGATCTTGTACTCGATAAAAACAAGACAAACAAGACAAATTTACTCAAAAAAATTTGTGAACACGCGTTAAAAGTCACCAGTGCTAGGGCGGCAGTTATTCATCGGTTAGAATATTCCGCAACATTAGCAAATGGTGAGGAAACTTATAGAGTCAAAGGTGAGCCTTATGCTTTTCCTGAAAATGATAAGCCGCAAACTCCCCGCTTGGATGGAAGCGGCACTACAGATGTTGTAATTCGAGAAAAGAAGACAACGGAGTTTTCCGAAAGCTTTGGAAACTTTAACTGTATTCAAGAAGAATTAATCAATTTAGGAATTAAGTATCAAATAGTTGTTCCTTTGATGATTAAAGATGAAGAAGAAAAACAGCGTCTTATTGGGGCTTTATATCTAAATAAATATTCGGAAATCCCCTTTTCTGAAGTTGAAAAATTCGCACTTGAGTTGTTTGCAAGCCAAGCCGCCAGCACAATTTATCATCAAGGGTTTTTGTCTGAAAGATTAACTTGGACTAAAGCCAACACGGATCTTGCTAGTGCTATTGAAGTTATAGCTACAAGAGACGATCCAGCCCTGCTGCTAAGAGATATTGTATGTTATGCTTATTCGCTGGTAGCTCCAAGTTTTAGCTATCTAGCTCTCTTGACTGATGACAGCAATCTTGACTACAAAGCTGCCTGGCCAGAATCTATTTTAGCTGAATTAAATGAATTTCATGGTGATAATGAAAATATTATAAATAAAAACAAAATAGGAATTACAAAACTTGCCGTCAAGCAACGAAAAACTATTCTTATTGCTGATCTTCACGAAGAAAAAAGCAAAAATTCAGAATATTGGCAGGAATATATTCTCTTTAGAAAAGAAACTCGCTCAGAGCTTGTGGTTCCTATAATAGGTGTTGACAAGATAATTGGTGTAATAAACCTTGAGCATGAAGAACCCTATGCTTTTACTGAGGTACACAGAGAAGTTATTGAACATTTTGCAAGACAAGTTGCAATTGCATTTCAAAAGAAAAATCTTGTTGAATCTGTCAGCCGTCAGAAGAATATATTAATTGGGCTTCAACGCTCTTTACAAAAGATAATTGAATCGCCGCATCCTCAAGATATGTTGCGAAATGCAGTTTGGCAAACTCGAGAAGCCGTTGGAGCTAATGAAGTTATTGTTTTTCCAATTCAAAAACAAAACGGTAAATCGGAAATTTTTATCAAAGATATTGTTCCTCTGAATGTTAGCAGCAATAAAATTAATGCTTTGAAAGAAGTATCTCTGCAAGTGTATTATGAGCCAAAAGCCGGAGTGTATGATGACAAAAAAAAGATTCATGTATCTAAAATCAAATTTCTTCTTAAGTCCATAAATGTAAACAAATCCGATCAAAAGCAAATAAATGAATCAGTTATTGCTTGTGGGTTATGCGTTCCCTTCTCCTCTCGATATGAGAAGATAGGTGTCATGTGGATACTCTTTTCAAAACCATTTGAAAAAGAGCTTTCAGAAGAAGATAAAGCTATATATCAGGTATATGCTAACCAGATAGCATTAGCTTACACTAATGCTAAACAATCTGAGATATTAAAGCAAAAACTTTCTAAGAATACATCTGAGCTTACTGCAAACATTGATCATAACTACAAAGATGCTCGAAAACAGGCAAATATAAGTTTTGGAATCTCAATATGCACTTCACTTGCTGGACTTATACTTATATTCTATGGTGTATCTAATTTAATAGCCAAGAACGACAAAACCTCCCAAGCTTTTACTGGTGGAAGTGGTATTGCTACCTTGGTTGGTGTATTGTTACAAGCAGTTACCGTGTTAGCGTTCGACCGTGGGAAAGCAGCAAATGAACGCATGGATCGATATCATAAAGAATTGTATAATGTGCGCCAATTGGAGATATTACTCTCGGCCACAGAACAGCTTGATCCAGAAACTGCGCCAAAGGTAAAACAAGAAATTATTCAGAGTGCTACTAATAGTTGGATTGAATCTGTTAGTGAATCAAATTCACGTTCTTCAAAATCTACTGAAGTTAAACCACTGGTGAAGCCAGAGCAAAGCGAATAGGTTGGATCAAATCATCACAGTGTATTTGCTTACTAAAATAAATTATTTCTGTACTAAGGGTTAATACTTATTTATTTAAATTTTTTTAAGAATGCTCAAAAGTTATGCGTAAATACCACATAAACAAATAAAAAAAGAGAGCTACTAAGGCAGCTCTCCAGATCATCAGGGTGCATCTACTTACCACAGCATATCATTTTATGTATGCGGGTTGTCACCAGTTTTTATATGAAGATTCTGTGAAGAAGACCGGGAAAATACTTAGTTGGGCATTGGGAATTGAGCATCGTGCATGGGGGAAAGATTTAGTGCAACTTCCCCTCTGCTCACCTACGCTACATCCCTTACCCAGCAAACTTGATTTGACAGACTACTAGTACAACACGGCGGAAATAAACATACCATTTAAAATGGTGCAAGAAGCTCGGAATACAATTCTTTTGACTTTTGACTTTTGACTTCCGCCTCGCGGTACTAGCCGTTCAGTTTCTTTTCTACCAATTCGTTAGTCAACTTAGGATCAGCACGTTTGGCTGTCTTTTTCAAAACTTGTCCAACAAAAAAGCCTTTGAGATTGGTGTTACCGTTGCGATACTTTTCTAGTTCTTTGGGATTGGCGGCTATGACTTCATCAACGATGGGTTCTAGTACACTAGGATCGGTGATTAACTCTTGACCTGCAAAGGCTTTTTCAGGTGAAATACCACTGAGCAAATCTGGCAGCTTTTCTTTAGCTTGAGCATTACTAATTTTGCCCGTTTCAATGCGAGTGATGATATCTGCTAAATTGGTGGGAGTTAGGGCGATTTCAGTAATACTGAGTTTTTGCTTATTGAGGTGTGCGGCAATATCTTGAGTAATCCAGTTGGCAGCAGCTTTGGCATTTGCTCCAGATGCGATCGCAGTTTCAAAATATTCGGCTATTGAACGATCTTCTGTCAACACTCGCGCATCGTAAGGCGAAAGCCCCAACTCACTTTCATAATGATGGCGTTTGTGGGCTGGTAATTCTGGTAGTTCGCTACGCCATTGCTCTAATTGTTGATTTGACACCTCAATTGGTGCTAAATCTGGTTCGGGGAAGTATCGACTTAATCGCTAGAACCTTCCTTCACCCGCATACTACTTGTGCGTTGAGCGCCTTCTTCCCACAGCCGAGTTTCTTGGATGATTGCTCGCGCCTGCTTCGATGGCGGCAATTTGTACGTTCAATTTCGTAGTCAATCGCTCGTTGGATGGCGCTGAAGGAGTTCATGTTTTTAATTTCTACCTTAGTGCCAAATTCTTCTCGTCCCACTGGACGCACAGAAATATTGACATCGCAGCGCAGAGATCCTTCTTGCATATTGCCGTCACTCACACCGAGATACCTGACAATCCGGCGCAATTCTTCAGCATATTCAGCAGCTTCTATTCCAGAACGCAAATCAGGTTCCGAGACAATTTCGACTAACGGGATACCTGCGCGATTGTAGTCTACCAGAGAATAGGAAGAACCAGAAAGGCGATCGCTACCTGCGTGTACCAATTTTCCAGCATCTTCTTCCATGTGCAAACGCGTGATACCAATGCGTTTGCGAATCGGATTCCCCCCAGCATCTACCAACTCAATTTCTAACCAACCATGTTCTGCGATCGGTAGATCGTATTGAGAAATTTGGTAATTTTTGGGTAAATCTGGATAAAAATACTGTTTACGGTCAAATTTGCTATATTTAGCGATTTGACAATTTAGTGCCAAACCAGTCTTGACGGCGTATTCTAATACTTTTTCATTGAGTACAGGTAAGACCCCAGGTAAACCCATACAAATCGGGTCAATGTTAGTATTGGGGTCAGCACCGAATGCCGTAGAGCTATTAGAGAAAATTTTGGTGTTGGTACTCAGTTGACAATGGGTTTCTAAACCAATAATCGCTTCATACTCAGTTTTTACGGTCGTAGCAGTGGTCATAATATCAATAATTTGGGCAT
Source organism: Nostoc cf. commune SO-36 (assembly GCF_023734775.1). Lineage (NCBI taxonomy): Bacteria > Bacillati > Cyanobacteriota > Cyanophyceae > Nostocales > Nostocaceae > Nostoc > Nostoc commune. The sequence goes on from NZ_AP025732.1 coordinate 4,374,728, forward strand.
AATCCTTGTAGTGCTACTATTGTAACGGCGTATTGAGTTGCCCTGAAGACGGTTATTGGGGTGAGCAATGCTTACCTTGTCGAACGTAAAAAGCTCGGTGCAAACTTAAAAGTCAACAGATTTTGAATTTTAAATTTGGAATCAGAGTTTGTAGTGGGGACTTCAGTCCCCAAAGCAAGCACTAAAGCCCTGTAAGTTTTCTTGCTAGCAGTGATAAGCTGTTCCACAAATAAACTTGCATATACTGCAATACGGTTCAGTTAAGGCTAAAACTCTGGTTCCAAAGTCAATTTTTTAACGAACCGCCAAGGCGCAGAGAACGCAGAGAGAAGAAAGAGATGCTTAACTGAACTGTATTGGCATATACTGGACGGGCAAGATGCCCTCCACAAGAGTTATATTTAATTCGATTATGCAAATTAGATGTTTTTTAGCTTAAAACTCTCAAAACTTTTTAATTGCTGCTTGATAGCGACCTAGAGCGATTAAAGGAAAGTATTGTTGATACAGATGATATTTCAGATAAAAATGGCAGGGAAAACCAGTACTGTAAAGTCCGCCTCAAACCAACTACCATCGGATTGTTGAGTTTCCACCAGATAGTTTATTCCGCGCTCAATCACATCAAGAGCAAATTTACCAGTGGCTTCACCTGCTGCTATCAACCCTATTATTGCCCAAGCAGTTTGAGATGCAGTACTATTTCCTTTTCCTTTAAGGTTGGGATCGTCGTAGCTGCGGCAAGTCTCACCCCAACCACCGTCTGGGTTTTGACATCCCACTAACCAAGCTGCTCCCCTTTCTATACTGAGTTTATGCCTTTGAGGATCAATTAACGCCAAGGCTGACAAGACGCCGCTAGTGCCGTAAATATAATTTACACCCCAACGACCAAACCAACAGCCTTCGGTTTCTTGTTCTCTGTGAAGATAAATAAGCGATCGCTCCAAATTATCACTATCAATTGCCAAATCACAAGCACCCAGCATTTCTAATACTCTAGCCGTAACATCTGCGGTGTTTGGATCAATCATCGCTTTCAAGTCACCATAAGGGATGGAGTTCAGCCAATCTTGATCGTTATCCAAATCAAAAGCTGCCCACCCACCTGGTTTACATTGCATAGATGCAATCCAGTTTAAGGCACGAGCGATCGCAGCCTGTTTGATTTTTTCATTTGGAAGTTTCACCAAATGTAGTGCCATCACCACCACAGCCGAGTCATCTACATCGGGATAAAAGCGATTCTCAAACTCAAACGCCCAAGCCCCTGGTTTTCCTTGGCGATTTTTGACAGCCCAATCTCCGTAATCTAAAATTTGTTTTTGCAATAACCATTCTCCAGCCTTTACCACAGCTGGATGATCTGGTGCAAAGCCAGATTCTATCAAAGCACGTATCGCCCAAGCTGTATCCCAAACGGGTGAAACACAAGGTTGTACTCGGTAACTATTTTCTGTTTCAATGACAAAGTTATCAATTGCTTGCAAACCTCGTTCCACAATGGGATCGTTTCGGTCATAATCCAGACACCGCAAAGCTAGCATTGAATTCAGCATCGCCGGAATAATGCCACCCCAGTCGCCTGTAGCCTCTTGACGCTCTAAAATCCATTTTTCGGCGGCTTTGATGCCTTCTTGACGAAAGGGTACTAAATTCAGACTTTCTGCCAACTTGAAACCCTGATCGAGGGTGAGGAATAAATCTGTCCAATCGCCACTTTGAGGTAATTCCCACCGGACTCGATCAACACCTTCAACGTATAGCTCATCTAGATTGATCGCTGAGTCGGTGAGAAAAACAGGTTTGCGATCGCATACAATCAGCAACGGCACAGTACTAGAACGTGCCCAACTAGACATTTCGTAGATATTGACGGGGAAAGCTTTGGGCAACAACATTATCCAAGGCGGTAGTGAGGGAATACCGCGCCAGTTGTAGCAGCCAATCAAGGCCAGGTGTAACTTGGTAAAAATCCGAGTTTTGCTAATACCACCCCGTTGGAGAATAAAGGCTTTCGCCCGAATCATTGCCGGATCGGTTGCTGGTACACCTAGCAGCCTCAGCGCCATATAAGCTTCAACCGAAGTGCTAAGTTCTCCGCCATCACCGTAGTAAAGTTCCCAACCGCCATGCTGCCGTTGCTCTTGACGCAGGTAGGCTTCGACTTTGTGTAAAGGTCTTGTTTGGTCTGTTCCCCAAATCTTATGTAGGAGAACGACTTCAGCAGTGATAGTGACATTAGATTCTAACTCTGCCCACCAGTAACCTGCCGGATTTTGAATTGAAAGCAGATATTCTTGGCTGGCTGCGATCGCTGTTGCGACTTGATTGACTTTTACCCTGTCTTGTGTTTGCATCAAATACTATCTAACCTCAACACTCAACGCTAGTTATGAACACCGCCGTACAGTAAAAAAAACTTTTTCCTCTATCAGTAGACATAGTATTGTGTCTGAGTCACTGAAAATTTGCAATAGGTCATGGGTGTAATTGTATTAGGATTGATGCTTTTATCCTTGACAATTTGGTTAGGATTACTGAGTTTTTGGGGACAGTTTTGGCGGACAGACGAGCAATATGATGACTTTAGACTCAGCACTCCGACACTGGCAAGGGCGCGGCGGTGCTTGGAAAGGAAGAGTTTACCCCGTAAAATGAAAGTAAGCCAAAAGTGGTTGATTAAAAAAATTATGACAACCGCAACACCAAAAGATAATCTTAATTAGTGTCCCCAAAAAGCTGCCTTTTCTGGAGTCAATTTGTTGGCAAACTGCTGATGTATATCGGTTTCCTCCAGAACAAATGCTGAGTCGCTACGAGCGTGGTTGGCAATATTGCAACCTATTTAATAATCTTGAGGGTGAAGAACTCAGTTTTCTTAAGGAACTCGCCAAACGCTATAAATCCTGGTTGCAAGTTTGTTTATGACTTCTAGGTTTGAACACCATAATAAAATTCTTACAGTTTAAGCTGCTGTCAAATTCTGACCGTTACGCAGATGACAGTGTTGAAGCAAGAGATTTAATCGATCTAGCAATTCTCAGGCTGCGATCGCCAATCCCTCAAGCATCAATTGAGAAGGCTAAAAGAGCATATCAGGTTATGCGCCCTTTGGAAAGAGCGTAGGCATAGCCCGTCGTAGACATCGCACTATTTCAGGAAAAACCAGATTACAGGGAGAAATGCTTTCTTGGTCTGCAAGTTGATCAAGCTCAGATACCCAAAATTATCGACGGTATTGATTTACTCTCTATGGATGTAGGTTTATCTCCCACTCCAAGGACTTTTCGAGAACAACATGATATCTTTGCTGATTTAGAAACACAAATTGAAAAACAAGAAGATTCTTAAACAGGTTATGCCCCATACCTCTAAATCCTAAAAGCTGTTTGTTTAGCACTCGCAGGGTCAACAGGCAATGGTTGAGCGGCTTTCAATACCGCATCTAGCAACCCTGGAAACAGCATCTCTAAATCTTCACGCCGCAGGATGTTAATATGGTGTGTACCTTCTTTGCGTGTCAAGACTATCCCCGACTCCCGCAAAATCTTGAAGTGATTGGACATAGTAGACTTAGCGATCGCAAAATCAAAACTGGCACAGCATTGTTCCCCTTCAGTCGCCAGCCGCCGCACAATCTCTAACCGCACTGGATCGCCCAATGCATACAATACGCCCGGTAAAGAAATATTTTTTCTATCTGGATGATAAAGAAATCTCATAGTTGCATTATCTCATCAGGTGGCATATATTTTTATTATTCGATATTATCGAATTATAGAATTAATTAGGAAGGCAATTTTATGTCATCCATTACAAATGTCACAGAAGCCACATTCAAGCAAGAAGTCTTGGAAAGTGAGATTCCGGTATTAGTGGACTTTTGGGCACCGTGGTGCGGCCCTTGCCGGATGGTGGGCCCAGTCGTCGATGAAGTTGCTGCTGAATACGAAGGACAGGTGAAATTTGTGAAGCTGAACACAGATCAAAATCCTACTGTCGCCAGCCATTATGGAATTCGCAGCATTCCCACACTGATGGTTTTTAAGGGCGGTCGGCAGGTTGATACTGTCGTCGGGGCAGTCCCAAAAACTACCTTGAATAAGACCTTAGCACAGCATCTTTAATTTAAGTGAAAGGGGGGTGGGGATTAGGGGAGCAGGCAGCAGGGAGCAGGGAGCAGGGAGAAAATTCCTCTCCTCTGCACCCTTCCCCTTTCCCCTCTGACTCTTGTGCCCAATTACCAATGCCCCATTCTCCACTCCCTACTCCCTACTTCTGAATTCTGTTTCAACTAACGGGAAAAGAGCGAAATGGACTTGAAATTGCATGGTAAATCCGCGCTGGTGAGTGGCTCAACCGCAGGTATTGGTTTGGCGATCGCTCTTGGGTTAGCTCAAGAGGGTGCATCAGTTATTATTAACGGTCGTTCTTCAGAACGAGTAAATCAAGCGATCGCTAAAATTAAGCATTCTACACCCGACGCAAAAGTTTCTGGTGTTGTTGCTGACACAGGGACTGCATCAGGTGTAGAGAAACTCTTTCAAGAGGTTCCTCACGTTGATATCTTGATAAACAATTTAGGTATTTACGAGCCAAAAAGTTTCTTTGATATTACTGATAAAGACTGGTTAAACATATTTGAGGTTAACGTCCTCAGTGGAGTCCGTTTGAGTCGGCAATATCTGCAAAAGCAGCTAGAGCAAAACTGGGGGCGGATAATTTTTATCTCCAGCGAATCTGCTATTCAAATTCCCGTAGAAATGATTCACTACGGTACAACTAAGACAGCGCAGCTAGCTGTTGCACGAGGTCTAGCAGAAATGACTGTCGGGACTGGAGTCACGGTAAACTCAGTCCTTCCCGGGCCAACCCGTTCAGAAGGAGTTGAAGAGTTTATCACCAACTTGGCACAGGAACGCGGTATTGATCGCGCCCAAGTCGAGGCTGAGTTTTTTCAGAATGTGCGTCCAAGTTCCTTAATCAAACGCTTTGCAACTAATGAAGAAGTAGCAGCGATCGTAGTTTACCTTTCTAGCCCTGTAGCTTCAGCAACTAATGGTGCAGCTTTGCGGGTAGATGGTGGCGTTATTCGGTCGATTGTCTAGTTAATGTGCTTTGATGCGGTGATTAGGAACTGGGGACTGGGGACAAGGAGAAATAACCAATGCCCAATGCCCAATAACCAATGACTAAAATAATTTGGAGATATAACCAATGACTACTGATATCAACTTATTCTCTCCTTACCAATTAGGGAATCTGGAACTACCCAACCGGATAGTAATGGCACCCTTAACCCGGAATAGGGCAGGTAAAGGAAATGTACCACACCAATTGAATGCTACCTACTACGCTCAACGTGCTTCCGCCGGACTGATTATTTCCGAAGCAACACAGGTAACTCCTGAAGGACAGGGCTATCCCGCTACACCAGGCATTCATTCACCAGAACAGGTGGAAGGATGGAAATTAGTAACCGATGCCGTACATCAGCACGGAGGGAGAATTTTTCTGCAACTATGGCACGTAGGTAGGATTTCCCATCCTGACTTACAACCAAATGGAGCTTTACCAGTAGCACCTTCTGCCATTGCTCCTAAAGGTGAGGCTGCAACGTATGAGGGGCCAAAACCCTATGTTACACCCCGTGCTTTAGAAACTTCAGAAATACCGCAGATAGTAGAACAGTACCGTCAGGGAGCGGCAAATGCCCTAGCTGCTGGGTTTGATGGGGTGGAAATTCATGGAGCTAATGGTTATTTAATAGATCAGTTTCTGCGCGATCGCACCAATCAACGTACAGATAAATATGGCGGTTCCATTGAGAATCGCGCCCGATTCCTGTTAGAAGTGACAGAGGCGGTAACTAGTGTGTGGGATTCTAACCGAGTAGGGGTACGTTTATCTCCCAGTGGGACTTTTAACGATATAGGTGACTCCAATCCCCTGGAGACATTCGGTTATGCGGCTCAAGCGTTGAACCAGTTTAATTTGGCATATCTGCATATTTATGAAGCAACAGAAGCAGACATCCGACATGGCGGAATAATTGTACCGACGAGCCATCTACGCGATCGCTTTACAGGTACACTCATCGTCAATGCTGGTTATACTCGTGAAAAAGGCGATGCTGTACTAGCCAACAAAGCAGCAGATTTAGTTGCCTTTGGCACATTATTTATATCAAATCCCGATTTACCCCGACGCTTGGCTTTGAATGCACCATTAAATGAAGCAGATCAAGCAACCTTTTATGGTGGCGGTGAAGAAGGTTATACAGATTATCCATTTTGGTCGGCTGCTAATGAACCGGTAGCTAGGGCGTAATTCGTAATTCGTAATTCGTAATTCGTAATTCTGACTTTTGTTCGGAAACAAGGAATAATTTTTATTTTTGTTTCATGAATAAATAAACTCGCTTGTATTGTAATTACGACTGACGAATTACAGCGTTTTTCAGGTAAATGAAGTATGGGGTAGGGGCACGGCAGTGCCGTGCCCTTACAATAATCTTTTCCTCACGCCTGTTGCAATCTGCTGTATTTGGTTAAAACTCAACTATCAGGAGAATCTCATGAGTTCCATCACTCAAACTCAACCTTTAGATGTACCAAGTGCGATCGCTCAACGCCGTTCAATCAAAACTTTTAAAACAGACCCCATCGCCCCAGAACTACTCAAGCAACTGGTAGAGTTAACTGTGGCAGCGCCCAGCAGCTATAATATCCAAGGCTGGCAAATTATTCTTGTGCAAGATGAGGCGCAAAAGGCAGCATTGTCAGCCGCATCATGGAATCAACAGCAAATTGTCCAAGCACCTGTAACTTTCGTCTTTGCCGCCGATCCTAACGCAGGCGAACAAAACTTGACCCCAATTCTAGAGCAGGGACTCGAAACTGGGGCATGGAATGAAGGCACAGTAAACTACTTTAAAACCGCTATCCCGCAATTTCAAGCTGGGCTAGGTGAGAAGCGACGCGAATATGCGATCAAAGATGCCATTATTGCTGCTACTCATTTGGTGTTAGCAGCAGAAAGTTTGGGATTATCCACTTGTTTTATGAACGGTTGGATTGAGGATCAAGTAAAACAAGTGATTGGGGCTGGGGATAATCCAGATTTAGCGATCGCTGTTGTTGTTCCTGTTGGCTATGCAGCCGAACCACGCTTAAATCCCGGTCGTTTGCCATTCTCCTCCAACGTCTCTGTAGATAGAATTGGCAATCCTTATACAGGGTAGTTTCCTTTAAATGGGAATAGGGAATAGGGAATAGGGAATGAGTCTTTGATACTCATGAATGAGCCTTTTATACTCGCCGACGAGTCTTTTATACTCGTAAATGAGTCTTTGATACTCGTGAATGAGCCTTTGATACTCGCCAACGAGTCTTTTATAGTCGCCGACGAGTCTTTGATACTCGTGAATGAGTCTTTGATACTCGCCGACGAGCCTTTGATACTCGCCAACGAGTCTTTTATACTCGTGAATGAGTCTTTGATACTTGCCTCCCCTGCTCCTCCTGCTCCCCCTGCCCCCTGCCCCCTGCCCCACCCATGTCCCTACCCTCCTTCCTAGCGCGTCGTTCGTTCCACTATGCCTGGATCGTAGCTGGTTTAACATTCCTAGCCTTGCTTGTTGCAGCCGGAATTCGCTCTGCTCCCGGAGTTTTTATAGTCCCTCTCGAACAGGAGTTTGGCTGGAGTAGAGCAACTATATCTTTGGCAATCTCTATCAACTTAGTACTCTACGGATTAATTGGCCCTTTTGCCGCCACAGTTATGGAGCGAATCGGCATTCGCCGGATGATGGTGTTCTCACTTGCTGTCATTGCTCTCGGTGTCGGTTTAACTACTTTGATGTCAACTTCCTGGCAGCTAGTTTTGCTGTGGGGTGTAATTGTCGGTTCTGGTAGCGGAGTTATTGCCCTGGTTTTGGGTGCTATTGTTGTCAATCGCTGGTTTTTGGAAAAGCGGGGTTTAGTTCTGGGCATCTTAACCGCCAGTACAGCCACGGGGCAACTAGTGTTTCTGCCCATGCTGGCCTCAGTAGCCGATCGCTTTGGGTGGCGAACTGCTGCTCTAGCTTTGACTGGTGCAGCACTCCTAATTATTCCAGCGATCGCAGCCTTTATGCGCGATCGTCCGGCGGATGTCGGTTTGCGACCCTTTGGTGACAACAGCGAAACTGTGGAAGTGTTACAGCCTAGAGCAAATTCCATCGCCTCTACCCTCAACGCTCTTTGGCTGGGAATGCGTAATCGAGATTTCTGGCTACTATCTGGTAGCTTTTTTATCTGTGGTGCTAGCACAAATGGGTTAATTGGTACTCATCTTATCCCCGCTTGTATTGACCACGGTATTCCTGAAGTCAAGGCTGCTGGTCTTTTAGCAATCATGGGACTATTCGATTTTTTTGGAACTACTATGTCCGGTTGGCTATCTGACCGATGGAACAATCGTTACTTATTGTGCTGGTATTACGGACTACGGGGTTTGTCTTTGATTTTCTTACCATTCAGTTTCAACTTTTCTTTTTATGGACTTTCCATTTTCGCCGTCTTCTATGGACTTGATTGGATTGCCACCGTACCACCGACAGTCCGTCTTGTTGCCAACGTCTTCGGTAAAGAAAATGTCGGCGTGATGTTCGGTTGGATTGTAGCAGGACACCAGCTAGGTGCAGCCACAGCAGCATTCGGAGCCGGAGTGTTGAGAACTTGGACAGGTAGTTATTTACAAGCGTTTATTTTATCAGGTGTTCTCTGTCTGATTGCCGCAGTTTGTGTACTGCAAATTGGTCAAAGTCCCACTAAGGGCAATTCAAAGTTATCTTCAGTGACGTTCAATTCTTAATCTTTGAATGTTTTAATCGCATGGCACTAATAAAAGCTCTAAGCTTGGCAGAATAAGCACTACAAGTTGAAAATATGGCAACAACAGCTTTAATTGTCGGTGCAGGTAGTGGATTGAGCGCTTCTTTAGCCCGCCTATTTGCCAAAGAGGGATTCACCGTAGCTTTAGCGGCTCGCCAAATTGAAAAACTGACTCAATTGAGCAGTGAAATTGGCGCATTTAGTTTCGCTGCTGATGTCTCAAAGCCAGATGAAGTAGAACAGTTATTTATTGATATTGATAATAAAGTTGGTTCCCCGAATCTTGTCGTTTATAATCCCAGTTACCGAGTGCGTGGGTCTCTTGTTGATTTAGACCCTGCTGAGGTAGCAAAAACCCTAGATGTAACTGCTTATGGAGGCTTTCTGGTTGCCCAAGCTGCTACCAAAAGGTTTTTGCAACTTGGTGGCGGTGCTATATTTTTTACTGGAGCCTCAGCAAGTATTAAGGGTTATGCTCAGTCTGCCCCCTTTGCAATGGGTAAATTTGCACTACGCGGTTTGGCTCAGAGTATTGCCAGAGAATTAGCACCAAAGAATATTCATGTAGCGCATTTTGTGATTGATGGTGTAATCCGTTCAGCAGTTCGCCAAGATCCAGTAGATAATCCTGATAGTACTCTCGACCCGGATGCGATCGCTCAAACTTATCTCAGTATTCTCCGCCAACCCCGCAGTGCTTGGACTTATGAAGTAGAACTACGTCCCTGGGTAGAGAACTTCTAGCCTAGACTATTATTACAAGAATGGTTTTGTAGGTATGAAAATTGATTTTGGTGCAACTGCTGCTGATTATGCAAAACACCGTGCTGGCTTTCCCAGTTCATTATTTAACAAACTGTCTGAATATGGTATAGGTTTACCAGGGCAGAATATCGTTGACCTCGGCACAGGGACAGGAACACTAGCGCGGGGCTTTGCTGATAGAGGTGCTTATGTAATTGGCATAGATCCATCAGCCTCACTTTTAGAACAAGCGAGGCAGTTAAGCGAATCTATCGAACTCAAAGTAGATTATCGAGTCGCAACTGCCGAGAATACCGAGTTACCAAATGCAAGCGCAGATGTAGTGACAGCTGGACAGTGTTGGCATTGGTTTGATCGTCCGCGTGCTGTCCAAGAAATTACTCGGATATTGAAAAAAAATGGTTCGCTTGCGATCGCACATTTTGATTGGATACCCTTAAAAGGTAATGTAGTTGACGCAACCGAACAACTGATCAAGGCTCATAATCCAGCGTGGAATATGGATGGCGGTAATGGGTTGTATCCCTTGTGGTTGCAAGACATTGGCGAAGGAGGATTCCGAGAAATCCGCACATTTTCTTACGATGTCTTTGTATCTTATACACACGAAGACTGGCGGGGACGAATTCGTGCTAGTGCAGGCGTGGGAGCCAGTTTGACACCAGAAAAGGTAGAAGTATTTGACCAAGAATTGGCGACATTACTCGAAACGAAATATCCTACACCAATTCTTCAGGTTCACCATCGAGTTTGGGCTGCGATCGCAAAATCACCGCAATCTAATTCGTAATTCGTAATGAAGAGATGTTTGTAAGGCACTATTAACCTACAAAAAAATTGGATAAATTTAGGAGAAATAACCATGATTGAACTTTATTATTGGACAACTCCCAACGGTCATAAAATTACGATTTTCTTGGAAGAAGTCGGCTTACCTTATACTATAATTCCTGTGAATATTGGGGCTGGAGATCAATTTAAACCAGAATTTCTGAAAATTTCTCCTAACAATCGTATTCCTGCGATCGTTGACCACAAACCAGCAGATGGAGGTCCGCCAATTTCTGTATTTGAGTCTGGTGCAATTTTGCTATATTTGGCAGAAAAAACCGGGAAATTAATCCCGCAAGATTTACGCCAACGCACTCAAGTTTTAGAATGGTTGTTCTGGCAAATGGCAGGACTGGGGCCAATGGCGGGACAAAATCATCACTTTAGTACTTATGCTCCCGAAAAGATTGAATATGCCATTAACCGCTATGTGAATGAGACGGGACGCTTATATGCAGTACTAAATAAGCAACTAGCAGATAGAGAATTTGTCGCTGGCGATTATTCCATCGCCGATATTGCAGCTTATCCGTGGATTGTGCCCCATGAACGCCAAAGTCAAAATCTAGAAGATTTTCCTCATGTTAAACGCTGGTTTGAGGCAATCAAAGCTCGTCCGGCAACAATTCGCGCCTACGAGAAAGCCGAAGCATTGAAAACTCAAGCGATCGATCCAGATAAGTCACGAAATTTGTTATTTAACCAGTCGGCGAAAACTATTCAGCCTTGAGCCTTTAGAATTGTCTTGTCATTGTGGCGATCGCTAAGTTAGCTCTAATATCATGTCCGCTTGTATTAAACCCAAAGAACCCCACCCCGCCAAAGCTACGCTTTGTCTCTTCTCGCCAACGCTTTGGAGATGTCTAATGACTGTGGGAATCATAACTAATTAGCCGGACATGATATTTATTAAATTGGTATAAAGTTGCGATATCTAGAATGAACTCGAGTAGCAGTACCTAATTTGACACTCCTCGCTCTAAAGAGACGAGGATTCTTGAATCAATGAGATCACTTAACTTGGAGTTCTTGCGTCATCCAAGCCAGAGGTGAGACTCTCGTAGAACGACGGGGCTTTAGACCCAATTTTTTGGTAGAATTCGGTGCGGTTCCACTCATTAACCTCGCTACCCAATCCGGAATTTTAGCTTCAGTTGACACTAATGGTAATAAAGTCGCTAGCGTTCAAAGTTGATGCCATAATTCCAGTTAACAGAGCAAGACTTTCGTTATTGGCAGTAACCTTAATCAAGGTAGCGCTGCCGCTCTGAGTAACAGACAAACCAGAGTAGAGCAAACCACCTGCTAAGGCAATCAAATCTTCACCAGTCTTGAAATCTCTAATAGTATCTCTACCTTCACCTTTGGCAAGCACAAAGATATCATTACCTGCACCGCCTGTGAGATTATCGACACCTAAACCGCCATAAATCTGATCGTTTCCTAACCCGCCAACAATTACGTCATTACTAGCAAAGCCAAAAATCAGATCGTCTGAGGTAGTTCCCTGCAAATTATCAACTTTGGCTGAACCTGTCATAACGCTATTGACTTGGTTGCCATTTTTAATGTTGATGACATCAATATCGGCAATATTGGCGGGGTTGAAATTGTTATATTTGGCATCACTACTAACTACTGTGCCAGTAATGATTTTATAGGCAATGTTGTCATCTGCAATACCATCATTAACACCTGTAACTGTGATTACTTGGGGTGTATTCCAGTTAGCAGCCGTAAATGTAATGCTAGAAACTGGAACAGTACCTTCATTGACATTGGAACTACTCAAATTTAAGGTGACATTAGCAGTAGGCTGGCTAGTAAGTTGGATACTGAAGTTCGCAGTACCACCAGCCTCTGTAGTTATTAATCCGGTTAGAGGAGAGATAGTAAAACCAGCTGTATCATTGTCAGTAATTGTACCAATAGCTTGGTTATCACCAATGCTGGCATTAGTGGGGTTAATGAGATTGACAAAAAAGCGATCGCCGGATTCAGCAACGAAATCGTTGAGAATTGGTACAGTGATTGTTTGAGTGGTAACTCCAGGGTTAAAAGTCAGGCTGCCTGTGACTGCGGTGTAATCAACGCCTGCGATCGCAGTATCATTACTAGTGTTGTAAGCGACTGTGACTATTTCACTACTGGCATTGGAGAGTTTGACAGTAAACACAAAATTGCCAGCGCTTTCGCTACCACTTTTATCTACGATGGAGATAGTGGGAATGTTGTCATCATCAACTATGGTGATTGTACCAGGAGCGATCGCAACTGTTTGGTTGGGGTAATTCAGGTTAAGATTAATGGTTTCGTCAGTTTCAGTCACCTTCTCACCCAGAACATTGAGTGAAATGGTCTTTGTTGTTTCCCCAACGGCGAATTTTAAAGTCCCAGATGAAGTACCTGTTACAGTTCCAACTTTAATGTTATTGTAGTCGCTGCCAGAAGTTGCCGTGCCATCTAAGACATAATTTACGGTAGTGGCAATGGCAGTATTACCACTGCGAGTCACGGTGAAATTGACAATTTTGCTACCACTATTACCTTCAGTCACAGTTGGGATAGTAGTTGAAATGGCGTAATTGAGATTAGCACCAGGAGCAAAATTAGTATCCCCAATATGATTCAATGGTTGCTCGGCAAAGTTTCCAGGTGATGTGTTAGCAACAGTACCTAATGTTAAATTCGGCGCTGTCCCAGTAATTAAACTCGCTACCCAATCTGAGGCTGTTGAACCAGTGGTGTTACTTGAACGCCCTACATATCCAGCGATAAATGAGGTGTCAACAACTGTGGCATTAGCTGGAACTGAACCGCCAGTAGAACCTTTTCTAAATACAATCGAGCTATATGCTCTGTCCGTAGTAGATGTGCCATCTAAGACGGAAACTGAATCTAATACAGTCCAATTTGAGTACACAGTACCATCAGCAATACCATCGTTATTTGAGTCAATATCATTGCTAAGGATGGGTGCGCTAGTAGTTTGAATCAGGAAAAAGCTAACAGAGTTATTTTCTATGTCAGTTGCGCCCGTGTGACCGATTGAACTTGAGGCTCCGCTTCCCCATCCGGCTCCACTTCCATTATTAGTTAAGACATTTGCACCAGAGTTGACTGTATAAGTATTGCCTTTTTGTAACAGAACCAGCAATCCATTGCTTCCAAACTGCTTACCAGACAAATCAAAAATATCTTGAACATTGCCAGGATTGGAGGAGCCAGAATCACCTTCAATCCCAACTAGATAAGTTCCGGGTGCTAGAGTTGCACCGGGAGTACCACGCAGTTCGATGTATTCTTTAGAGCCATCTGTACTTGGAGGATCAAAGAGAATTTCGTTGATGAGTATCGGCTGAGGGGGAACGGGCTCAACAGGATTATTGGGATTACCAGGATTATTAAATAGCACCGAAACATTTTTAGATTCACTGTTTGCCACCGCCAAGTCAGATTTACCGTCTTTGTCGAAGTCGCCTACAGTGACAGCATAGGGTGTTGTGCCTACGTCAAAGTTCGTGGCATTTCCAAAGCTGCCAGTGCCATCTCCTAGCAGAACTGAAACCGTGTTTGAATCTGCATTTGCGACTGCTAAATCAAATTTTTCATCCCCGTTGAAGTCAATCACTGTCACAGATACGGGATTTAACCCCACATTAAAGTTGGCAGCAGGTTTAAAAGTGCCATCACCATTGCCCAATAACACCGAAACATTGTTAGAGTCCGAATTTGCCACCGCCAAGTCAGATTTACCATCTTTATCGAAGTCGCCTACGATGACAGAATGAGGATTTGTTCCTACGTCAAATTGAGTGGCTGAGTTAAAAGTGCCATCACCGTTTCCTAATAGGATTGAGACGTTGTTGAAGTAAGAACTCGTCACCGCTAGGTCAGATTTTCCATCCCCGTTGAAGTCGCCAACTGTGACGGAAGTCGGACGGCTGGGAACTCTAAAATTTTTGGCAACTGCAAAGCCGCCATTACCATCTCCCAACAGCACTGAAACATTTTGGGAAGCATTGTTTGCTGTTACTATGTCAGATTTTCCATCCTTGTTAAAGTCGCCCATTGCGATGGATACGGGAGATGATGATCCTGATGGCAGAGCAAAATTGATCGCAGGCCCAAAGCCACCAGTAGCTTTGCCATCTCCAAATAGCACCGAAATGTTACTGGAAGTATTGTTTGCCGTTACCAAATCGGTATTACCGTCTTTGTTAAAGTCGGCTACAGCGACAGAATAAGGATTTAATCCGTTGAACCCGACCACGCTAAAGTTGCTGGCAGGGTTAAAAGTGCCATCACCCTTTCCCAAAAGTACCGAAACGCTTTGTGAGGACTTGTTTGCCGTTACTAAATCGGTATTACCGTCTTTATTAAAGTCGCCTGTAACGATAGAATAGGGTCTTAGCCCTACAAGAAGTGCGATCGTGATGCTGGCAGTCTCAGTAGCAGCACTGTAGGCTGTTGTGCCACCGCCAACACTGACATCTACGCCAGTAGTGCCACTAGCCTTGCCGTCTGAGGCATCCCAAGCGCGAAAGGTGATTTCAGCCTTGCCTTTGTAGTTAGCATTGGGGATAAAACGGACTTTTTCTGTATCTCTGAGCAATGTAGCAGAAGTATTGGATACAGCGAAATCAATCCAGTTATTACCGCCATTTGTAGAGTATTGCCATTTGCCGTTAGTATTATCTACACCAATGACCGCAATTCCTTCCACTGCACCTGCGTCTGCATCACTAATGGGGTTGCCACCTGCACCTGTGGCAAGGATGGCAGAAATGAGAGTGCCATCATTGTTGGTAGAGTTTTCGTTAATTGCTACTAATGTGGGATTACCTGTGTTGTCTAGTACGGGGGCATTTTTCAAGTTGAAGATATAGGCAATTCCAGCATCAGTATTAGTATCGGCATCATAATAAGGAGCGCTAATAGCAATTCTATTGCTGTCAATAATGCTAATCGCTGCTCCAAAGGCATCATTACTTGTACCTGGATTGCTAAAGATTTTTTCGAGTTTGTAGGTTGGTGATGCTCCATCGCCATCATATAGATAAACTGCACCACGAACTGGATTAGGGGTGAAATTTGCACCGATAACACTAAAACTACCAGATGCACCAATCAGGATATCGTTATCAAGAAATGCTAAAGAAGAACCAAAACCGAGATTGGTAATATCTGGATTTGTAAAGGTTTTCAAAAGTGTGGGAGTTGCGGTGGTGCTGTCATATAAATATACAACCCCAGCATCAGTTGCACCGTTGTCTTCACCTGGAGCCCCAATCAGGAAGCGTGTACCAGCACTATTCGACTTCACCGAGAAGCCGAAGAAATCTTGCGCTGTTGGATTTGGGTTAGTGAATGTCTGTAACCGTGTGCCTGTTGTGTTGTAACGATCAACTTGTCCAACACCAAAACTAAATCCAGGTGTACCAATGAGAATGTCATTGTTAGCAGCTGCTAATGAAAAGCCAAATCGTGCATCTTGAATAAATCCTGATCCAGGATTACTAATTGTCTGTAATACTCCAGCATTATCAAATAGGCGTATCTGTCCAGCATTATCATTAGCAGTCACTTTGCCCTTTTCTGGTGCGCCAATGACGTAGTTACCATTACTGAGAATTGCTACGGCACTACCAAATTCACTATCGTCATTATTAACCGAATTATTGAAAGTTTGTTGAAGTGAGCCACTTGCATTAAATTTGTATGCTCGTCCGACATCTGCAACCGCATCATCAAATTTAGGAGCGCCAATTAGGTAATCGATGTCATTCATTGCCACCGAAAAGCCAAATAACTCTCCTATCCCACTCGAAGGATTAGTAAATGTTTGTTGGAGTACACCATTGATATTTACTTGGTAGACTTCCCCTTTATTACTATTAGCTAGAGGCGCTCCAATTAAAATATTGGTATTATTAGATGCTAGAGAAAAGCCAAATTGCTCATTAGCAGCAGGTGATGGGTTATTAATTGTTACAGAGGGGGCAGTTAAAACTGTAATAGCCCCACGCAAAATGTTAATCCAAGTCGTATTATTTTCAGTATTACCTAGACCAGGAGTAGCGCTTGTAAATATAGCATCATTTGACCAGTTATTAGTATTTGTAGCACCCACAGCTGAGTTACTAGTGTAAGCACTAAATTTACTAGTGGTAGGAGTTGTGGTTCGAGGAAAGGTATATATGGGAGTATTGCTAGAGTTCAGCAACTGGGGAACATCTGTATTGTCGGTGTTGTTAAAAGCCTCTGTTGTTGTATCCCAGCTATTGTTACGTGTTACTGCATATACTCCGCTACTATTTAAAGATGATATTTTTAGTACATAGTCTCCAATTGTCGGGTCGTAAGTTAAGTCTGGAGTAATAGTGGCATCGATATCACCACCGTTATACAGCACTATTAAAGTTCCAGCTTTCAAAGAGCTAAAGCCAGAGCCAGACAAAGTGATATTCAGGGAGCCATTACCGTCAACTAATGTGTGATTTTGGAGATTTACGTTGTCCCTAACAACTAAAAGTTCAACCCATTCTTTGGCTCCATCACTACCTTGGGAAAATTCATTAATAATTACGTCGCCAGTGCCGGCTAAAACGTAGTCATAAGTCTGTATTACATGGGTTTTAAATGCCAAGGAAGACTCAATTTTTCCAATTTTAAACTCAAAATCCCAATTGCCACCTAAAGCTTTACTTCCTGTTTTGTCAGTAGAGGCGGCAACATTTGCCCCGGTGATTTGGCTAATCTGCTCCACAAATTCTGTGCCTTCTCCATTTGCAACATCACAGCCATAGAGTAAAATATCCGCATCATCACTTAAATAATTTCTCCACTGTTGTAATTGATTGGTGTAGTAGTTTAAATTGTTGCTATTTAATTGCGTGTAACCCAGTTGCAAGCTTCCGGTACTGCCGTGCGAGACAATATGAACTGATTTGTATTTGCCACCTTGCAAAGCTTGAGTGATTTGTTCTACTCCATCCTTGTTAGAGTTAAGAACTACTACACTAATTCCTGGTTTTATCCCAGCAATCAAACTTTGGTAGTCTGTTACTGCGGTATCAATAAAGGCGATATTTTGATTTAGCACTTGTAATTCCTTAGCAAAATTAGTTTGAGTTTTTAGCATTTGCATAATTATTGTTATTAATTTATAAAGTGTAATTTCGAAACTATCAATTCTAAAAGAATGACTTTAGAAATACAGAAATATGATACTGCAATCAAAATTTAGGCTAAGAATACTAGATTTTCTACCAATGTGGTTCGGTTAAGATTATGGATGGGCTTTTATGGTGTGTAGTAGAGATATTGCATTCCCATGTCTCTACAAGTATTATCGATAAGCAATTTATCTTAACCAAACCTTATTTGATTTTCTACTGTATTATTACTGTAATAACTAAAATCTGCGAAAAATTTAGATTTAGAAAGTTAATTTAGGGACTGAGAAAAATAAATTATCTGAAATTATTTTTACATTTGTAGGGCGTACATCTGGGCTACCCGGAGATGGGATGTTTTTTAACTAAATCTGAAATCATTAGAAATTAAAATTTTTCTAGCACCTAGCCTCTATTCCTCAATCTCCAGTCCTTCTTTCATGTTGCAGTTCATGACGATTGTTTTAGCGCTTACAATCGAAACGATCGCTATTTATGTTGATTGTTCATAATTTGATGATGTCTGTAGCCAAATGATGAAAATTTTTGTAAAATCGTCTGCTGGGTTTCTTTCTTGGTGGAGTATTCGCCAAACCAGAAAGTCTCTTTTGTTTGGCGTTATGCTTATCTTGAGTGTGGTAAGTACGGTGATGCTGTCGTTCCCCTTGAACGCTCAAACAAATTTACCGCAAACGCCCGCATCTGAGTTAAGGGGAGTGTGGTTAACAAATATTGATAGTGATGTGTTATTTGAGCGCGATCGCCTCAAGGGATCTTTGCAACGCCTTGACGAACTCAATTTTAACACGATATATCCGGCGGTTTGGAATTGGGGATATACATTGTATCCTAGCAAAGTTGCCCAAAAAGTTATCGGGCGATCGCTCGATTCCCACACCCGGACTTAAAGGGCGAGATATTCTCAAAGAAATTGTCGATGTGGGACATCAAAAAGGCTTAACAGTAATTCCCTGGTTTGAATTTGGCTTCATGGCACCAGCAGATTCTCTATTAGCTAAAAATCGTCCCCAATGGCTCACTAGTCGCAGCGATGGAACTCGGATTGTCAAAGAAGGTACACATAATCGTGTTTGGCTAAATCCCTTTCGTCCAGAAGTACAACAGTTTATCCAAGATTTAATCGTTGAAATTGTTAGAAACTACAATATTGATGGTATTCAATTTGATGACCATTTTGGCTTACCATCAGAATTAGGTTACGATGCCTATACGGTGGCACTTTACAAGAAAGAACACCGTGGTAAAGCTCCCTCTAAAAACTTCAAAGATCCAGAATGGGTGCGCTGGAGAGCTAACAAAATCACCGAGTTTATGAAACGGGTATTTACAGCCATCAAAGCTACTAAGAAAAATTGCCTGGTTTCCGTTGCTCCTAACCCTCAACGTTTTTCCTACGATTTCTTTTTAGCAGACTGGCAGAAGTGGGAACGGATGGGAATCATTGAAGACTTAGTTTTGCAGATATATCGTGATGATTTGAATGTTTTTGTTAGCGAATTAGAATATCCAGAAGTGAAAGCGGCTAAGAGCCATATTCCAGTGAGTGTGGGCATTCTGGCTGGGTTGAAAAATCGATCTATACCAATGCAGCAGATTCAGACACAAGTGCAAAAAGTACGCGATCGCAATTTCGCCGGAGTCTCTTTCTTTTTCTATGAAACCCTCTGGAACATGAGCAAAGAAAAGCCACAAGAGCGTCAAACTGCCTTACAGAAAATTTTCCCTACACCAACGGCTTACCCAAATTTGTTAGCAGGTTGGAAACCATTTAGTTAATTTTTCTAGCAATCTGTCGGTGAACACATCACTTCATGTTCAGTGAAGGTTCACCGACAATCACTTAAGAATCTGTCACCGTCTTTTAACTAGCTTGCTGTCCAAACCGTCTCTGTAAATCAGCCTCCGCTTCCTCAATTGTCATGGGCATCTGTTTTGGAGATTGGGCGCGTCTCCTATCAATGTAAATATGGAATGCATCATCGTCGTTGCGATGCTCCAAAATATAAGTTCTTAGCTGCTCTAAAAGCATTTGTTGAAAGTTAGGTTTTGTCATAACCAAAGAATTTCTCCAGTTGGTATTACCTCAGCTTCAATTGAATTATTCGCCAAGATATAAACATTTCTGGTGCGCTCATCTAATCTCACAAGGTCTATTCGTTTATAAACTCTGGTAAGTTGAGCGCACACCCGAATTGCAGATATTGCTTGTTTGGGTGTAGGCTCCATAAACACTATCCTATTCCCAAACGCCCAGCCAAACCGGGAGTTAGGGGTAGAAGTGTGGTAATCATCAAGAATAGAGCCAAAAGACCCAAAGCGGCTCTAGCATCATCGGGTTCAGTGACTTCATTCAAGCTGGGGCGTTCTTGATCCCGTTGCAAGAAGAAAATCACGATCGCCCAGTACATGGCAAGAGTATTACCGAGAGACACTAACGCTAGTAAAATTAAAGTTGCTACTGTTGCTCGTCCTGCGGTTTTGCGTCCATAAATCGCCTGAACAATGCGCCCACCATCGAGTTGTCCGGCTGGCATTAAGTTCAAAGCGTTAATTACTAACCCCAGCCAACCAATTATCACTAAGGGATGAACACTTACCAGGGATGACTGCAACGCCGAACCGAGGACAACTCGCGCCAAGCTTCCCACCAAAATCGACCCTTGAAAAAACTGATTTGGCAATTGAAATAAACTACCTGGGACAGAAAGCACCAAGCCCGTCACCAGCATTAACAGAGAAATAATACCACCTGCGGCTGGCCCTGCCAAGGCGATATCAAATAATACCTTCCGGTTAGGCATAGAGATTCAAAGCGGGTAATTGCACCAAAAGAACCAATTTGCACAGCCGGCAGAAAGAAAGGCCAGCTAAGGCGAATTTGGTGACGCCGAGCAAGTAACCAATGACCGATTTCGTGAGCAACTAAAATCGCAAATATCCCAGCGCCTATAGGCAAAGCTTCTTGAAACCGCCCTGGATTGCCAAAGAAATCAAAATTCAGTAGTAATCCCGCAGCTTCTAAACTTGTGGCAATGGTGGCTATCAACAGAATACCTGCAAAAGCTTTTTGCGATCGCAACATCGGCTTGGGATCGTTGCGGCTGGGTAGGACGATTACTACTGGTTTGCCGTCTGTATTTTCCACTAAAAACAGGCGATATTGATCGCCAAGTGCGTTGCCGTAAACTTGCAGTTAGACGGTTGTGAGTCTCTTCTGGTTCTCCCCGCAAATTACCTTTGAAAATGGCTCCATCTTGGTAAGCGATCGTTTCTGTGGCAAAAAATGTATCGATACCGAAAATTCCTTTAACTGCATTCAAGTCTTCTTCCGGTATCGGTGGGATCTCCGGTTTCAATTCTGCTGCTGTTGGTTGTGGGGAATTTGCTTCAAGTGAGGAAGCAGCAGCGAGTCTTTCTGTGGCGCGTTGCTTGAGGATGGCATCTTGCCCAGCTGCGCGTAACTGTCTGCCCAAGTAGACGTACAATCCGGCGGATGTCACCACTAAGAACAATATACCAGCTATATTGATGTAAATCCCTGCGGCAAACAATCCAAAAAACAGGAGCCAGGGAGCCATCAACACCACCGACTGTAACCAGGCCAAGATTCCCAGTTTACCAAAAGGTCTGGCGCGATAAAAGCCCCAGCCCAAAATGCCTAAAGCTAACAGTAGGATTGCCGCTAGGATAGAAGTTTCTGATAAAGTAAACATCTCCAAACCTTTGCTATTGAGACTAAGCCAGAACAAGTCCGGTATTGCAGATACACTTATTAATGTATAACGCCGCCTGTAATCTGCCCAAATTATCCCGCTTTGTGTAGAGCTACTAGACATCTCCAGAAATTAATTATGTGTTACCTGAAACCCTTGTAAAAACGTTGCAATGCAACGTCTTTACATTCATTTTCGGAGATGTCTACGGTGTACACACAAGTCTTTTAAAGTTACTGCCTAACAGAGGGTAGGTTAATTTTTGCAGGTCGATGCAACAAAGGTGTAGGTCGATGCAACAAAGGTGTAGGTTGATGCAACAAAGGTGCAGGTTGATGCAACAAAGGTGCAAGTCGATGCAACAAACGTGCAAGTTGATGCAACAAAGGTGCAGGTCGATGCAACAAAGGTACAAGTCGATGCAACAAACGTGCAGGTCAAGAAACTTGTGTGTACACCGTAGGGTAGCTTTACTACGGGAGGGGCTGCTCTTGAGAAGTCACGCAGGAATTACAACTAATTTACCGGACATGATAAGCTGTTCCACTGATGGTGGTAAAATCCCCGACTTCTTAAAGAAGTCGGGGATCTGGCAGCGCCTCAAAATTAATGCGATAGACCACTAGATGTGATTTAGCTTATGAGTAGGTCAAGAGTTCAAACTGTATTTGAACGAAGTCGTCTTCTAAGTCCAATAAAGAATTTCAGCATTTGGAAAGCGCCTACTAATCTCACTCTCAAAAAAGCTACGCAACGCCTTCATTGTATCCTTCTCGTAAACGTACTTCGTCCCACCAAACTTATTACGCTTGACGCTGCGTTTTGCCTCATCCATCTCTAATTTCGATTGCGGATACCAAGTTTGTAACACTTCTTTTGAACCAGGTGTGAACCGATGGGAGATTAGCTCAAAGGTAAGGTTACAATCAAAATCCAGTGCTTCGTTTATCTGCTCAAACAAACGACTATAGTGCATCTGCCAATCGTCTATCGGCATAATTGGCGCGATAACCAATCCTATTGGATAATTGCCACCGCCGCGCTCTTGTGGTAACGCCAACCGTCGCAACGCATTAAGTCTGGATGCTACGGATGCCGTGCCACCTTCAAACTTACCAGAAATTGGTGCAGCATTAACGCTCATCCGACAGTGAGTATTCCCATTGTGTGGTAAATTGAGTAATCCATCCACAGCATCAAACTTCGATACCCAACGTAGATGTGCATTGGGACGAGTGCCAAAGTAACGGATACATTCAGCAAGACTTCCAGTTAAATGCTCAATACCTAATGGATCTGTGTAACAACTAACTTCAAAACTCGTGTTTTTACCCTGTTGCTCGTAGTTCCCTAAGTTCTCTAATATCTGCGGTAAGTTGGCAAAAGCGCGAATGACAGGTGGCCCCGACAAGCTACCAGCTAGGTAGCAGTATTGACAGTGAGCCGGGCAACCTTCGGCAAGGTGAAACTGCCAATCCGCAGAAGGTGGAATGGGACTCAGCTTAAAAGAACTGGGTGGTGCAGTAACCACCGCTAAAGTACGCTTGGCGATGTTGTAAGTATCACGCTCAGACTCACCACGCAGTCCCTTCAGGCGGTTCTGTGATAATTCTTCTATTGGTAAGTTGAGTGACTGCACACGTTTAAAAATCTGCTGCCCCCAATCCTCATCTAGGGCAGCAGGTGTAAACATTACCCGTTCAGGTATCCACAACCTTGATGATCTTGTTTGTGTATCTGATACTGAAACTTGGTCTGTAATGGTATTCAGCAATATTTTTCTCCGTTATTTAATTTGCTTCAAGGACTTGCTTAATTCGTCGCTCTAACAAATCAAGATCCAAACTGCCTTCATCACGGTTAATTCGGCGCACAGTTGAATTAACATTAGCTAAATTAACCAATAAATCTTGAAGAATTTCCTGCTGCTGACGGGCTTGAGTAACTTCGCGTGGTTCCTGTACCAAATCACGGATGATGGTATCTTCAGCGCGAGAGGCGATAATTGGATCGTTTTGCCCTTGAACGTGAACAAAGGTTCGTCGCCCAGGGCCTCGCTCCTCTTCTATTGGGATAACTGCTGTCACTTGGTCAGAACGCACATATTTGCCAAATCCCAAATGGACTAGCTCTGATGAGAGTATTTTCATATAATTGAAGCGTTATTTTTATGTCTTACTTATATTGTAAAATCTAGAAAAGTGACTTGAACCCATAGAGCATACGGGTTATACCCAATTCAAGGTAGTAGTTTCCTTTCCCAATTACTCTTTGATATCTCTATGTCAATCACACTATTTTTGCCAGCTTTTGGGCTTGTTCTGGGGTTTCACTAAGCTCAGTAAACTCAAGTTTTAGATTGCAGTTATAACCCAATACGGTTCAGTTAACGCCATCGTTCGTTACCAGCACATCTGGTAATTTGTCTAATAATAGCAATGAGCTTGTGGTCGAGAGATTCAATGCAAAAACGTTTAGTTGCAGTGATTGATGCCTTGGGCAGTAACTATGAAGCTTTTCCTGAATTGCGCTGTACCTGCGGTAATCGTTCAGTAGTTCCTGATGTGGTTATTATTTCTAGCAATCAAATACCACTGGATGAAAGCGGTGAAATTATTAGCAGCGGTATTGATTTTGCACCCGCTTGGGTCATCGAAATTCTTTCCCCTGCTCAAAGCCAAACCAAAGTAACTGGAAATATTCTACACTGTTTGAAAAATGGCAGTCAGTTAGGATGGTTGATTGATCCAAGTGAACGCTGTATTTTAGTTTATCAGCCTAATTCTTTACCAGATTTGTTAGCAGGACAAGATATATTAACAGTGTTAGAAGATTTGAATTTGACGCTCTCTGTGAATGAAGTCTTTGCTTGGTTACAGCGTCAAGTTTGACAGCAACTCCCAATAATCAAAAAATCTAAATACTCGCTCAAGAATGCTTTATTCAAACCAAGCCTCAGACTGAGAAATATTGCTTTGCAAAAGAAACCCTTGAGATTACCTTACGCTTGTTTGATGAATGCGATCGCGTCGATGCTAAAGGGATTGAGGATATACGAGAAAAAATTGATGCAGGGATTTATAGCTTCAGACCAAACACCACCTAGTAAACCAAATTATAGAGCGGTTTCGATCAGGACATTAAGCGTAACCCTTGAGACACTGTGAATTTCAGGTGGTATTGGGTTAAAAAAGAAACATGAAAATTATAAAATCCATCACCAATTGGTTAGAAACCCGCGCCAGTGCCCCTGCTTATGGCGGTTGGGTACTAGCAGTAACCGCTATTTGTTTTTTTGGTGCAGGTATCAATACGATGGCTGGTTGGCTGTATGCCATTAGCGGCATCAGTTTTGCACTTCTGGGTGTAGCAGCTATTTTACCGCCGCGATCGCTCACAGGTCTATCCATCACCCGCCGTCCCATGCAGCCAGTATCAGCCGGCGACGATCTAACGGTGGAGTTAGAAATCCGCAATCAGACACAACAGGCTGTAAGTTTATTGCAAGTTGAAGATATACTGCCCTTCGTCTTAGGGAAACCAGTAAAAAAGGCAATTGAGACAATTCCTAGTCAAGGTAGTTACCGTTGGGTATATTACCACCCTACTGTGCGCCGGGGCATTTATCGCTGGCATAGAGTCGAACTAGGTTCTGGTGCGCCTTTGGGATTATTCTGGTGTCGCCGTCAGCGTGATTGTGCTGCCACAGCGATCGTCTATCCCACAGTGTTACCCTTGGCTACCTGCCCCCTAGTAGACGAAATGGGGCAACAAGAGAGCAAAAGGGGCGATCCTCGTGGTAGACCCTTGCAGACAGCGACAACGGGGCTGGTGCGATCGCTCCGTCCTTATCGTGTAGGAGATCCCACCCGTCTGATTCACTGGCGGACTAGCGCTCGTTATGGAGAATTAAGGGTGCGGGAGTTAGAAATGGTGACAGGTGGACAAGAAATAGTTATTGCCCTTGACAGTGCTAGCAATTGGGAAGAAGAAAACTTTGAACAAGCAGTAATTGCCGCAGCCTCGCTGTATTTTTATGCACAGCAACAGCAATTACAGGTGCAACTATGGACAGCATCAACAAGTTTAATTAAAGGCGATGCCTATGTTTTAGAAACTTTAGCAGCAACCAGAGCATTAGAAGATGCCAGTTCAGTAGTTCCTAAAAGCCATCCTTTGATTTGGCTGACTCAAAACCCCCTGAGCCTTGCTACTCTTCCTCAAGGCAGTCGCTGGGTTTTGTGGTCAAATATTTCCTCATCAGGAGAACAAGAGGTAATCAATTGGGAACATCCTGGTATAGTTTTGCAGAGCGATGTCTCCGACGGGCTACGCCTACGCCCACTACAACTCCAGCTACAAAAAACATTACCTTCATAAATTGCAAACATTGGGCATAGGTTATTATTCCCCTTGTCCCCTTGTCCACCAATCCCCAGCCCCCACACAAGTTAAGCTTTTGCAATTTCCTAGATTTTCTCTGATCCCAACACACCGGACATATCAGCCTTTGAGCAAAGGAAAAATTATTTGAGCGGGTAAGGTTGGGGATATACACCCAGTAATCCTCTAGCGAGGCTGAGTTACAATGCAAAGAAATATTTAAATTATGAGCGACCGATCCACATGATCACATCAGAACATAACACAAAATCCAGCGATAAAAGTCTAGAGGCAATGCGGCATTTTTCCGAACAATACGCCAAGCGTACTGGAACCTACTTCTGTTCTGAACCTTCTGTTACCGCAGTTGTGATTGAAGGACTAGCTAAACATAAAGACGAACTAGGTGCGCCTTTATGTCCCTGTCGCCACTACGAAGATAAAGAAGCTGAGGTTCACGCTACATATTGGAACTGTCCTTGTGTGCCAATGAGAGAACGCAAAGAGTGCCATTGTATGTTGTTCCTCACCTCTGACAACGAGTTTGCGGGAGAACAACAAGAAATCTCTCTCGAAACAATCAAAGAAGTACGAGATAGCATGGGATGAGCGAAATCATCCCCCAAGAGTTTTGGCAAGGCGTAGAACAGTTTAATTCTGGTCAGTTCTACGCTTGTCATGACACTTTAGAGGCTTTGTGGATTGAAGCTAGCGAACCCGAAAAAACCTTTTATCAAGGCATTCTCCAAATTGCGGTGGCACTGTATCATTTAGAAAATCGCAATTGGCGAGGTGCAGTAATTTTATTGGGAGAAGGCAGCAATCGCCTACGCCGTTACCCATCTAGTTACAGTGGCGTTGATGTAGATGAGCTATTGAGTCAGAGTGCAGTTTTGTTGACGACATTACAACAAATAAGGCCAGAAAAAATTACATCTGGTGATCTGGGTAAAAATCAAGTCTTATCTTTGCCTAGAATTGTGCTGACTCCTGATTAACCTACGTAGAGACGCAAAATTTCGCATCTCTACGTAGGTTGATGCTTGAACTTCCCATTTCTAATATATTTAAGCTGTAGTGCATTTCATGCCAATTTCCTGAAACCTTGAGGTTAGGGGTAGCGTCACTATTTCAGCCAGTAGTTATCGGAAATCACTCCAGATAGTATATTTCATATCTGGATAAAGTACTTGAGATAATTAGAATACAAGCTGAAATCCTGAATCCCAAACTGCTATGATGCCCTGCTTTCAATTGCCTTTATCACAGATGCGTCGCTTTGGATTAGCTTTAATGCTCCCAGTTGCACTCTTGGGCACTTTTGCATTCCCTACTCAAGTGCAAACTGCTACTGCACAGACATCTGAGGCTAATCGTCCCCTCACTATCCGCGCTGATGTGCAAGAATATGACGCTAAAAATCAAGTAATCACCGCTCGCGGTAACGTGCAAATGTTGTATCCTGCTCGCCAACTTCAGGCAACATCTGCCCAAGCACAGTATTTTAGTAAAGAACGCCGAATTGATTTCAGTGGCAATGTCTATATTTTGCAACAGGGTGGTAACAGTATTCGGGCGGAGAAAGTAACCTATTTAATTGATGAAGGGCGATTTGTTGCTTTACCCCAATCCAACCGTCAGGTAGAGTCCATTTATATGATCCAAGAATCAGATAATAATGGACAAACTGCTACACCTGCCCCAAACACACCACCATTCAAACCTTCTAATTAGCATTTACCACCAAGAAAGGGTGCTTCCAGCGTGAAAATTGTTTTAGAGAATATTCACAAATCTTATGGCAAGCGAGTAATTGTCAATCGTGTTAACCTTTCTGTTGCTCAGGGCGAAGTCGTTGGTTTGCTAGGCCCTAATGGGGCTGGTAAAACGACGACTTTTTATATTGCCACAGGTTTAGAAAAACCCAATCAAGGAAAAGTCTGGCTGGGTAATATGGATGTGACAGGAATGCCAATGCACAAAAGGGCGCAACTGGGTATTGGCTATTTAGCACAAGAAGCAAGTGTTTTTCGTCAACTCTCGGTAGAGGACAATATTCTGTTAGTGCTAGAGCAAACTCATGTGCCACGATGGGAATGGCCAAGACGACTCAAAACTTTATTGCGGGAGTTTCGGTTGGAAAAATTAGCTAACAGTAAAGGAATTCAACTTTCTGGTGGTGAGCGACGGCGGACGGAATTAGCAAGGTCTTTAGCTGCTGGACAAGAAGGGCCAAAATTTTTGCTTTTGGATGAACCATTTGCGGGGGTTGATCCGATCGCAGTCTCAGAAATTCAACAAATCGTAGCACAACTGCGCGATCGCGGCATGGGAATATTAATTACAGATCATAATGTCCGCGAAACCCTCGCCATAACCGATCGCGCCTACATCATGCGCGAGGGGCAAATCCTTGCTTTTGGTGCTGCTGAGGAACTCTACACTAACCCCCTAGTGCGGCAATATTATTTAGGGGATAACTTTCAAGTCTAAATTAACAATGATTTAGTTAATATTTTTAAATGATATAGGAATCCGGTTTGATTACTGAAATTATTTGCGTAGGCTGGGAGTGGGGACTGGGGAGTAGGAAAAAAGACTTTTTCAGTGTACGGAGTTTTTTCAAAAATCAAATATGAGTCCTGTATTTGGTATTTTTTATTCTTCAGCATAAATCTATTAGTTAATTTTTAGCTATTAGAGAATTTAATTTTGATACGAAATGCAGTGGATATGCTTTGCCACGGTTGCCAATATTTAACTTTTCAAGTTGCTTATGATATCAAAGAAATTCACGTTTTTGTACAGCCTCTATTCGCTGCTGCCTTTTACGATCATGGATCGCTATCTTACCAGCGAATTGTTAGCGCCGTTTTTCTTTGGTGTTGGAGCTTTTTCATCAATTGGCGTTACCATTGATGCTGTGTTTGATCTCGTCAGAAAAATCGTAGAATCTGGGCTACCCATAGACATTGCTATTCAAGTTTTTTTGTTAAAGTTTCCCAACTTTATTGTTTTAGCCTTCCCCATGTCTACGCTGCTGGCTACTTTGATGACCTACAGTCGTCTTTCTAGCGAGAGCGAACTAATAGCCTTACGTGGTTGTGGCGTGAGTGTCTATCGGATGGTGCTAACTGCTGTGATGTTAAGTCTTGTGGTTACAGGAATGACATTTGTGTTTAACGAACAAATTGCACCAGCAGCAAATTATCAAGCGGCGAGGACTCTGGAGAAAGCACTCAAATCAGACAAGCCAACTTTTAAACAGCAAAATATTTTTTATCCTGAATATCAAGATGTTACCCAGCCGGATGGTTCTAAAAATCGGATATTGACACGCTTGTTTTACGCCGACCAATTTGATGGTAAGCGTATGATGGGTTTGACGATTATAGATCGCTCAACAAAAGGTCTGAATCAAATTTTGGTATCAGAATCTGCCCAGTGGAATGCTTCGCAAAATGTCTGGGATTTTTATAACGGTACTATCTATTTTGTCGCTGCCGATCGCTCTTATCGCAACATCGTTAGATTTGAACAGCAGCAACTGCAACTACCGCGCACGCCATTAAGTCTGGCAGAAAAAAGCCGAGACTATGGGGAGATGAATATTGCCGACGCATTAGATCAACTACAAGTAGAATATCTTGGTGGCGATCGCCAAAAAATTCGTAAACTTCAAGTAAGGATTCAACAAAAAATCTCCTTGCCCTTTGTATGCGTAGTTTTTGGCTTAGTAGGCGCAGCAATGGGAAGCATACCCCAGCGAACTGGAAGAGGTACCAGTTTTGGGATTAGCGTCATAGTTATATTTTCGTACTACTTAATTTTCTTTATTAGTGGTGCGATCGCACAAGCAGGTGTCATCTCTCCCTTTATGGGGGCTTGGTTGCCCAACTTTGTTTTTTTGGGAATAGGTCTATTTTTATTGATGCGAGTTGCCAACCGGTAAATTGAGGAAGATGGAGGGACAAGGAAGAATAATGATTGTTTGCTTGGGGACTTCCAGAAATTAAATTATTCAATTTTGGGAGCGAAGACGAGATCGTTAAATTCTTCCTCCCCTGCTCCCCCTGCTCCCCCTGCTTCCTCATCCCCACACCTGAATTAAGAATGACGATATCCCGGTGCAGCGCTTTTATGGAGGTATCGAAGCACTGACTTTTCACGGTATCTGGAAAACCTCTCTCTAAATCTCTCTCCTAAAAGGAGAGAGACTTTGAATTTCCCCCTTCCTGCATTGGGAGGAGGTTTTTCGTGGACTTTTCCACATAACGTGAAAAATCAGATCGAAGCATTGCAGGGCACAGTTTGCTAAATAGGAAGTAAAAAAGGTCAAGTCCTGATGTTATCCAATGTGACCAATGCTCAAAAACTAAGCATAAATTGCGATCGCATTCTGCCGATCACAAATAATAAATAGGAATTGACCGACAAGGGGATGCGATCGCTACTGAAGATACTTTATTTATTAATTGCCGCCAATTGCCTCATTTTCCAGAAATAGCTAGAAATAAAATTTGTAATAATATGAGCGACAATCGGCACTAACAAGTTGCCAGTAAGCAGAGCGCTATATGCGAATATCATCCCGACAATCGTTGCCCAAATCACATAAGGCCATTGTTGGGAACCGCTATAATGCAAAATGCCAAAGCAAAGACTGGATACAATAACAGCCAAATGATCCAAGCCTAAAGCTGGCAGCATCACACCTCTAAATAATAATTCTTCGCTCAACCCCGGCAGTAGCCCCAACCAAATTAAGTCTGGCAAAACTAAAGGCTTCAGCACCATTTCTAAATAATAATCTGCACTTTTACGATAGCCAGCCCACAGGCGATAAGTTAAGCTACTTAACGCGGTGATGACAAACCCCAGCCCTACACCCAACAGCAACTCTCTTTGGTTCAAGTTCCAAGAAAATAGAGAAAAGTTGCCAAAGTGTAACGAAAGTTTGGCGACAATCAACAAAATAATTGCAGTCGCTCCCATCGCCCCAAGTATTTGGATGCGCGTCAGGTATGGAATTTCTGGCTCTTTCTTTTGTTGTTCAATCACAGGCTTTTAAGGGGCATTGGGCAAAAAGACAATAACTAATGACTAATTGACTGCAAAGGTAATAATTTAGGACGCAGAGCGGAAGGGTTGATGCCTGCTTTATGTGCTACTAATACACCTATTGCTTCTAAATATGAGTTTACCTGTATAGCTTTGATCCCCAACGGTTGGGGAGGAACTCTTATCAGAGTTTTATTTTCTTCTACTGTAATTATTTGGCATCGTCTTTGGCTTAAACTTAGTAAAGCACTGCTACCACAAGCAGTTGCAGGTGCGATCGCAGCATCTACTTCATCTGCCCAAATATCTCTTTTTTCTGATGCAGTCGCTCCTTTATCTATTATAAATTGTGGGGCACGACTTAATCCTACAAGGACGCACGGCAAAAAAGTATAGCCTAATTCTTCGGCGGCAGAACGCGGAGATAAATCAGGTTGTGGAGGTTCGCTCAAAAGGGCGGGAGAATGGGCGCAAGGAATTTGAAAGGTTCGCACTAGCAAATGGCTAATTACGGCTTCTGCACCCGCCAGAGAATCTACGCCCTCACCCTGACGATATTTTTGTACTGCTTCCTCATCCATATCATCGGGGAAACGGGCAACAACTGCGATCGCTTCTGCCCCCGCTTTTTTAATTAATATCTCGGCTGCCCGTAATAAACTATCTGGGTTGCCAATTGTCCCCCAACTCGTTCCCGATGCTGTAGTACGCAATTCTACATTTAATGGGGCATCTGTAATTACATAATCTGTTAAAGTCAATCCTAGAGTTGCTCTGACTGCATCGGCGGCTTGTATATGTCGTAGCCGTAACTCGGCTCAATACCTTGGTCTAAAAGCAAACCCACTTTGTTGTTACGGACTGGACGCAAACCCCAGCATCCAGAGGCGAATTTGTCAAGCCCGTAACCTTCAACATAGAAAGCGTTAGGAAGGTTCCAGTATAAACTTGCGCCATTGAGGACATTGGGGTGAGTAATTAGGCGATCGCAAACCTGTGCTATGACTCTAGCAACAGGTAAAGCATCTCCTGCATAACCCCCAATGGCAGCCCCAACGCCTGTTGGTACGATTAAGATAGCGGTGTATGGACGATTCATTTTAAGTTATTTCCCACTCTCCAGGGCTATTTCGTTCTAAACACAAACTGCCCAGAACTAAAGTCCGTTAAAACGGGCTATAACCTTTTCTTAGTCGTCTTAAGACGACTTTTGCTATTAGACTCAGAATTAATTCTGAGGCGGGCTAGATGAAAATGAAATAACCTTTGCCCACTCTCAACTTTTAACTCCTAACTCAATACTGGCTTAATGCCTCGCTATCGTTAACAGCACTTTTTGTCACCACAGCTTCAACTGTAGCTTTTTGTTCATCAGCATCCACAGAAGTAACTGCCCAACGCAGAGGTTCGCCTTGTTTCTTCAACTCTGTTTCAATTACTTCTAGTAACTCTGCGGGAGTTTCTTGTAAATCAATTTCTGCGGTAATAAAATGAGTAGTCATTTTGGTAAATCCTGTTGATTTGTAGTTTCTAGAATAGCTGATTTCATCTGCAATGAAATACTTGCGTAATTTATCAGATTTGGTAATTTCCGTGAACAGTTATTCAGTTATGAATAATCATCCGATATACTGATAACTGTTCACTAATTATTTGCCTTTGCCAAATTGTAACTGATAAAGTGCATCTTCTTTTTCCGTCTGAATTTTCAAATCAGAAAGGGGTTTGGCAATACAAAGCAATACGTAACCTTGCTTTTGCAAATCTGGACTAACGCCCATACCATCAGTTTGATCCACAGTTCCCTCGCTTATTTGACCGGCGCAAGTTGTGCAAACACCTGCATTACAAGAACTCGGCAGTTCCAAACCAGCAGCTTCGGCAACTGATAAGATCGTTTCATTTTCAGGAACTTGCAAGGTATGAATTTTGCCTTGGTGATCAATTTCTACGGTGTAAGTTTTGGGCATATACAAAAGAAGCGTGATGCAACGGACAAATGTATTAGTTTATCTGAATTAGTTAAAAATATCCAGATGTTACTATAAAAATTTAGGGAAAAGATTGATAATTATAACAACCAATTCTGAACAACTTTTAGGTTAGTAACATTATTTACTATACAATACACAAATAAATTAGTTAAATTTGCTTATATATGAATATGCGCGATCGCGTTTCTTTAGAGACTGTATCTGTAAGTCTGCCTTTTGGCATTGGTTCGATGTCGTGGAAGGTTGACACCACACAAAAGAAGGCGGCTTGGTCGCTGTATGTGGAATTGGTGACGCGCATTGCTGTGCAACCATTAGAAGTTGACCAGGGTTTGGTACGGGAAGCGATGAACTCTCTTTATAGTTTATTTGGCACTACCCGCGAAGTTCTCAAAGCAGCCGGGCCGGATGTGGGGGCTTCTCGTGATTCAGTGGGGGGAATTGCGATCGCAGTGTTGAATAATGGGTTAAGGCCGTTTTTGGCTAAATGGCATCCGTTGTTGCAAGCGTGGGAAGCTAGACGACCTGTGGGGGTGAGTCCGAAGGAACATGAGCAGAGTTGGTCGGAGGAAGCAAAGTTGCGAAGTGAGTTGGAAGTTTTGCGCGGTGGGTTGGAAGATTACGCCAAGGCGTTGGCAAAAATTGCTGGGGTGGAGGAGTGATAACTGCCAAAGGATGTTTTCCTCTGCCACAATAGCAAAGAAAAGGCAGAGGTAGAAAAAATTAGAGCGCAGCTATTACAAGAAGGAATAGATGCTTGGCTAGATAAATATGACTTTGAGCCATTTCTTCCTTGGCAAGACCAACTAGAAACAATTATTTCACAAATCAAAGCAGCAGCCATATTTATAGGTTCATCTGGTGTAGGCCCGTGGGCAGATATTGAAATGAAGGAGTTTCTTGTTGAATTTGTACAACGAAAACTACGTATGGGCTTAGTAATTCTTCCTGGTTGTCCTGATGAACTTATAAATACAGTTCCAAGATTCATGAAGCGGTTCCATTGTGTAGATTTTCGCCAACCAGATCCTGAACCGATGGGACAGTTGATTTGGGGTATTACTGGGAACAAGCCAAGGAGTAACGCCCATAATTCAGGCTCAATCACCAACAATTCCGCCGAAGCAAGAACTTGTGTTTTTAGGAGATATTTCTCTGCCGAAGCGAGAACTTGTGTTTTTGGGAGATATTTCTCCTCCAGAACGCGACTTAGATGACCTATTCTCAGAAAAAGGCATAAACTACACCAGACTGCGTGACCTACTCGCAGCAAAAAACTGGGAAGAAGCCGACCAAGAAACCTATCGGGTGATGATTCAGGCTGTAGGTAAAAAAGATGGCGACTACTTCGTCTCAAACGAACTCTTAAATTTTCCTTGCACTGACTTACGCACAATTGACCGCTTATGGGTAGAATACAGCAATAGACAATTTGGCTTCAGCGTCCAGAAAAAAATTTACTTGAGCGTTGGCGGTAAAGCTGACGGCAAGTTTTACGAAAAAGCCTGGGAGAAGTTTGGCGATCGCGTGGGATGGAGAGTGAAAATTAATTGGATTTCTTACGAATGTATAAGGTATTCAGATGTTAACTTTGATACCTCTTCCCCAGAGGGGACACCTCCCTATAGTGGCTGGGACACCTCCCGGTTTTTATAAGCATTTTTCTATACACAACGGGTTGTGTGGTAGGTTCCATACTCTCGCATCGAGACTTGTAAACTGTAACATTTAAGGCTCTCAGATATTTTTAAAGATTTATTACAAGCCCCGGATGCACGGTAGAATAAACATTTCAGATTTCCGATACCTGGCACTGCGGGGTTATAACAGTTCGCCTGAATAAATTTTTTTGCTACCTCATGCACCTCCGTATCTTCAGTGACTCTCTGCTTATCCCAAGGCAAACTCATCTGTCCCGGTGATTTCTTCTTACTCTTATTCTTCAAAGAAGGCAAAAAACGACTACCCCAATGATTCCTTTTTTCAGGCTTTGCCTTTGGTCGATATTTCTTACAAAACTGGCGATATCTAGCAGCGCATTCTTCCAACGTCCTCCCCAATAGCAAAAACGCCGGATGCCATTGAGTGATACCATCATTACTCAAGCGGTCATGAGTGCCGTAATTGCTGAAGTCGTAGAAAAAACCCTGCTGTATTCCTGCGGCTTTCGGGTTAGCGTGGATATATCGCAGAGTATTTAACGCACGGCGTTTATCTGTATTGGCAAAACCTGTACTGTGGTAGCGCTTTTCCCAAAAATGCCCCGTGCGGTTGAGCATTCGGTTAAAACACATAGCAGTATACCAATTCAACCAGTGCATAATTTACGGTAAATCTTCTGGTTGTTTGGGTTCCAGCAGATAATGCACATGATTGCTCATAATGCACAAAGCATAGAGCTTAAATTGATATTTTTCCTGTGCCTTCTTGATGGCATACAGAAAGACTTCGCGGCATTCTAAGCGCGTTAGGCAAAGTTCGCGGTTATTGCAGCGAGTTCGTGATGTGATAGCAAAAGCCTGATTGTAAATTACGTTTTGGGCGAGGCATGAAAAAAATCGTTAAAATACCACGCTTGCTATAATGCACTCACCAACAAACTTTGCTCATCAATGTTACAACATTAAGCCTTAAAGCTAGAACCTTAAGCCTTAAAGTTACAACATTAAGTCTTAAAGCTAGAACCTTAAGCCTTAAGGTTACAACATTAAGCTTTAGAGCTAGAACATTAAGCCTTAAGGTTACAACATTAAGCCTTAGAGCTAGAACCTTAAGCCTTAAGGTTACAACATTAAGCCTTAAAGTTAAAGCGATATGGAATACAGACCATTTGTAGGGGCACAGCAATGCTCATTGATGTCAACTTAAGCTAGAAATAGCTTCGCTGCGGGCTTCATAACCCGCCAGAGAATGAATTCTCTGGCTCATAGCTAAAGTCTACTGAAGTAGACTGAATATTTTTGGGGATATCTAGTCATCTTCAGATGACTTTTGCTATTAGCAAGGAACTTCAGTTCCTTGCGGGACATAGTTTTTGCGTTAAGTTGACACCAATGAGCAATGCTGTGCCCTATTGTCTATTGCTTAAACATAATATTATTTTGCTGAAAATCAACCTTTGACGATTTAATTCCGAGAAATTACGGGCATAAATAAAAACTTTTACTAAAACAATGCGCTTTTTGCTGAACCATAATCCAGGTTAATTGAGACACAATAGCTGTGTAAAGCTTTTAAAAGCGTAAAATTATGACTAGAAGAAAACGTAGTTCTCGGATTTTAGAAAAAGCTGAGTTTAGAGTTGCCGGGCTGAAAGCTATCAATCCAAATATCAATTTTGATGATACTCACAACTTGCAAAACCTGACTCAATTAATAGACAATTTTCACAATCTGCTTGATGATTATAACGCTGCGATCGCTATGATTGACTCTTCTAGGAATAAGCTAGATGAGATGGAAAAAACCTTAAGTCAAGTTTCAGACAAAATGCTGACGTGGGTTGGTTGCAAGTACGGCAAAAACAGCAATGAATATGAACTTGCAGGTGGCGTTAGAGACAGCGAACGAATCCGTAAAAGTAGATTGACACGCTTGAAATCTAACACAGATAAAACATCAGATGAAAATGCAATAACCGCCACGCCCTGACGGGAAATCAAAAGTCAAAAGTCAAAAGCCAAAAATTAAAAATTTTATATAATCTGCTTTTAACTTTTTTATAATAGCATCAAGGTGTCCAGAACCCCGACTTCTCAAAGAAGTCGGGGTTCTATTTCATTACGAATGATTCAGAACTGCTATATAATAAGACTTTGCATTAACCCAGAACTTCCAAAATCTTAAAATTGAATGACCCGTTTTATCCATGATAAATTCGCCAAAGACTATCTAGAAGAATTATTAAAAGATTACGGTGAAGTCAAGGCATCAGAGAAAGTATCAGGAGAGATTAAAGAAATAGATGTTTTATTCACTCCTGCTAAACAACAAAGCTCTAATATACAATACTAGGTTTGCTAGGAAGATTTGCCCAGCAGCCTGCAATTATAGAACCATACCGCAATCCAGCTTCTACCGATGAAATCTGCGACTGTATTCTCAAATTATTAGAAATCAAGGCTCTCCTGCGACGAGATGCTAAAGCCATTAAAACCAAAGTTCAGGACTCAGAAATTCCAAAATTGTGGGTTCTTACACCTACCATATCTGAAACTAGATTGTCTAGCTTTGGAATATGCAAAAAGCAGGTTGGTTATCAGGAGTGCATTTTCTCCCAGATGCGTTGCGGACAGCAATTGTAGCGATACACCAACTACCCCAAACACCAGAGACATTATGGTTGAGGCTTTTAGGTAGGGGGAATGTGCAGTCACAAGCGATTATCGATTTGCAAGCGTTACCATTAGATTATCCATACCAAAAAAGCAACCTTGAATTAGCTTACAACTTGCGCGAAAACTTGAGAGTAAACCAAGAATTAGAAGCAGATGATAGGGAGTTAATTATGCGATTAGAACCACTTTATCAAAGAGACAGAGAACAAGCCAAAGAAGAGGGAAGGCAAAGAGGGCAGGCAAGAAGGGCAGGCAAGAAGGAAGGCAAGAGGGCATGCAAGAAGGAAAAGAAGACTTAATACTTGCGTCTACTAAATCGCCGTATTGGTGAAATTGATGCATCATTAATCGGGCAAATTAAAGGTTTATCAATTGAACAATTAGAGAATTTAGGAGAAGCATTGCTAGATTTTTCTAATGTTGCTGATTTAGAAACTTGGTTAAACCAACAATCAATCTAATTCATTTCGATTGATAAGGAGTTAATTATGCGACTAAAACCACTTTATCAAAGAGACAGAGAACAAGCCAAAGAAGAGGGAAGGCAAGAGGGCAGGGAAGAAGGAAGGCAAGAAGGAAAAAAAGACTTAATACTGCGTCTACTAAATCGCCGTATTGGTGAAATTGATGCATTATTAATTGGGCAAATTAAAGGTTTATCCATTAAACAATTAGAGAATTTAGGAGAAGCATTGCTAGACTTTTCTAATGTTGCTGATTTAGAAACTTGGTTAAACCAACAATCAATCTAATTCATTATTACTACACCTGGTTATTACTACACCTGGCGACTAGAAGTCGTAACTATACAGACTTGTGTTGAGCGGAGTCGAAATACGAAACCCACCTCCGTGGGTTAAAAATCCTTGATTTCCTCTCAGTCCACGGAGATGGACAATGCTAGTGTAGTAGCGAATTCTATTTGCCCAATACTTTTCAAACTTTCAGTATAAAAAAAGTTGCTAATAACCGATTACCAGTAAGGCTTTCATCATAAAAGTAAGCTAAACTTTTATAGCCAAGGATTGCCTAAAAATTTCATAATTAAAGATAGAACATCCCAATGGAGAATATAAAAATGCTAGAACAATATCGTAAACACGTTGCCGAAAGAGCAGCACTCGGTATTCCTCCTTTACCATTGGATGCGAAGCAAACCTCAGAATTATGTGAATTACTGAAAAATCCGCCAAAGGGTCAAGAGGAGATATTATTACATTTATTGCGCGATCGCGTTTCTCCTGGTGTTGATCCAGCAGCTTATGTCAAAGCTGGATTCCTCACCGCGATCGCCAAAAATGAAATCACCAGTCCCTTGGTTTCGCGCATAGAAGCGGTGCAATTGCTGGGCACAATGATAGGTGGTTACAATGTGCAAGCTTTAATCGATTTGCTGCAATGGCCCACCGTATCCCTCTCAGACTCATCTGAAACACCTTTAGTAATGGGTGGACAAGGAAAGGAACCCATTTCCGCCTACGCCGCCAACGCTTTAAGCAAAATCCTCTTGGTGTATGACGCTTACCACGATGTTTTAGAATTATCTAAAACCAATCCTTTCGCCAAACGGGTGGTTGACTCTTGGGCGGAAGCTGAATGGTTTACCATGCGTCCCACAGTCCCAGAAGCGATTACTGTCACCGTTTTTAAAGTTCCTGGCGAAACCAACACCGACGATTTATCCCCCCGCCCAAAGCGCCACAACTCGCCCGGATATTCCCTTACACGCCTTAGTGATGTTAGAGTCACGGCAACCGGGAAGTTTGGCAACCATTAGCGAACTGAAGAAAAAAGGGCATCCTGTAGCTTACGTGGGAGATGTAGTTGGTACAGGTTCTTCGCGTAAATCTGCCATCAACTCAGTATTGTGGCACATGGGAAATGATATACCTTTTGTGCCAAACAAACGCGCTGGGGGTTATGTTTTAGGTGGTGCGATCGCGCCAATCTTCTTTAACACAGCTGAAGATGCCGGTGCTTTGCCTATTCAGTGCGATGTCACCAAACTAGAAACCGGCATGGTAATTACCATCCATCCCTACAAAGGCGAAATCACCAACGAAACAGGCGAACTTATTTCCACCTTTGCCCTCAAACCTGACACCATCCTCGATGAAGTCCGTGCAGGTGGACGCATCCCCTTACTTATCGGACGTACCCTCACCGATAAAACTCGTCTTGCACTTGGTTTAGAACACAGCACAGTTTTCACCCGTCCTCAGCAAGCCTTTGATACAGGCAAAGGCTACAGCCTAGCACAGAAAATGGTAGGTAAAGCTTGCGGATTACCTGGTGTACGTCCCGGCACATCTTGCGAACCCATCATCAGCACTGTTGGTTCTCAAGATACCACAGGCCCCATGACCCGCGACGAATTAAAAGAACTTGCTTGTCTTGGTTTCAGTGCAGACTTAGTGATACAAAGCTTCTGCCACACAGCAGCTTATCCCAAACCAGTAGACATCCAAACCCATCACGAACTCCCCGACTTCTTTGCTTCTCGTGGCGGTGTCGCCCTCCGTCCCGGTGATGGTATCATCCACTCTTGGTTAAACCGGATGCTGCTACCCGACACTGTAGGAACTGGCGGCGACTCTCACACCCGCTTCCCCTTGGGTATTTCCTTCCCCGCCGGTTCTGGATTGGTAGCCTTTGCAGCCGCCTTGGGTGTCATGCCTTTAGATATGCCAGAGTCAGTTTTGGTAAGATTTAAAGGTGAATTGCAACCAGGTATCACCCTGCGCGATGTCGTGAATGCCATTCCCTACGTAGCAATTCAAAAAGGTTTGCTGACAGCAGAAAAGCAGAATAAGAAAAACGTTTTCTCCGGGCGAATTCTGGAAATAGAAGGTTTGCCAGATTTAAAAGTTGAACAAGCCTTTGAACTCACTGATGCTAGTGCCGAACGTTCTTGTGCCGGATGCACAATTAAGCTGAGTGCAGAGACAATTTCTGAATATCTGCGTTCTAACGTAGCGTTGCTGAAAAATATGATAGCACGAGGCTATCAAGATGCGCGTACCATGCTGCGCCGTGTGGCAAAGATGGAAGAATGGTTAGCAAATCCCGTGTTATTAGAAGGCGATGCCGATGCGGAGTATGCCGAAATCATTGAAATTGATTTGAACGAAATAAAAGAACCAATTGTTGCTGCTCCCAATGACCCCGACAATGTTAAATTATTATCGGAAGTTGCTAATGATCCAGTGCAAGAGGTATTTGTCGGTTCTTGTATGACAAATATTGGTCATTATCGGGCAACAGCGAAAGTTTTGGAAGGCGCAGGTGAAGTGAAAACTCGCTTGTGGATAGCACCACCAACCCGCATGGATGAACACCAATTAAAAGAAGAAGGTGTATACAGCGTTTTTGGGGCTGCGGGTGCTAGAACAGAAATGCCCGGATGCAGTTTGTGCATGGGTAATCAAGCGCGAGTTGCTGATGGCACAACAGTGTTTTCTACCTCTACCCGCAACTTTAATAATCGCATGGGTAAAGATGCGCGAGTGTATCTTGGTTCAGCAGAATTAGCCGCAGTTTGTGCTCTGTTAGGACGACTTCCAACAGTGCAGGAATACTTAGATATTGTGGCGAGTAGAATTCATCCTTTTGCAGATGATTTGTATCGGTATTTGAACTTCGATCAAATCTCCGGTTTTGAGGATGAAGGGCGCGTGATTGCATTAGAAGATATGCCGAGGCTTGAGGATATCTTGGGTATGCCAGCTAGTAGTTTGCGTTAGTAGATGATTAAAGTAGGGTGGGCATTGCCCACCTGACACCACAATTTGAATAGGTGAATATCAATGGAATTTTACACAGTAGTACTCAAGCAAAGCGCTGGTTATTGGGTTGCTTTGTGTTTAGAAAATGGAATTGTAGGACAGGGCACTATTCAAGAAGATGCTATTCGTAAGCTAAAAGAGGCTATTGAATCTTTTGAAATTGTTTATGAGTCTGAAAGTAATATTTATAAATCTCCCATTTCAATAGATGAATTACATGAATTTTTATTTGTTGAAGAAAAAGAACAAGATTCAGAGATATATGAATTAAGGAAGGTTTATGCCTAAAAACATACCTTCTTTGAAACCAAGACAGTTAATTAAGCTTTTAGAACAAGCAGGTTGCACATTTCATAGAGAAGGAAAAGGCGACCATTGTTTATATACACGTGAAGTTGATGGTAAAAGAAGAGTAGTTCCTATAGATATGGGTGCAAGAGAAATGTCTCCTGGTTATGTTTTGCCTATTTTTCGGCAGTTTGGCTTTACTGATGAGGATATTGAAAGTTTGTTAAGGTAAGTAATTTTGGGTTTTACTGCATTCAACAAACCTACGGCTAAACTTATTTTAATTGATTCTTTCTAGCCATATTTGCAATGCCTTATCAACTAGAAATTTTATATCATCAACAAATATTCCCTGTTTTAAAAAACTGCCTTTATTTTCTGGAACAGAATAATAAATGTGATTGAAGAATTTTTCCCAAAATATACTTCCTTCTTTCACAGGAGCATATCGCCGATATGTGAGATATTCTTCCGTTGGATCAATTTGCATTCTAGCAATAGTTTTATTTTGGCGACTGGGAATAACTAGCCATAAAAATAAGAGTATCTTTTTCGATTTTCTATCAAAACATAACTCTGCACATTGCCTCATCTTATCCTTACCATATTTACTTGCATATATGATGCTTTTATTCACTATTAGTTCTTCTAATCTATGATCGAAACTTAATATCTGATGTCTAATTCTCGTTAAATTTTCTATTTCCGTGTTTGTTAAAGAACCTAACCAATCTAATAATAATCTTGGTGGTTCAGGAATATTATCATTTTCTTGATTTTGGAGATTACAGCACTTCCGGCAGCTATGAGGTACATCCTCAAAGCTAAAAGCTATGTTAGGAGAGAGGCAATAAGAAAAACTGTATTGCATAATAGCGGGAAGCGCTGTAACTTCTTGATAATTAATTTTTATAGTTTTTGTTTCTGATTTGTTATGAATGTGAGAGAGATGAAAATAAAATTCATCATTTTCGTACACAATTAAAAAATTCAATAAATCAAAATTTAATCTACTGTGTTTTTTATCAATTAAATTATGACGATGAAAACTCGGACAGATAGCTAGTAGCCGAATTTCTTCATCATAATTAATATTAGTTTTTAAAGGTTGTTCTTCTAGTAAATTGTCATAATAGCGTGTAAGTTGATTAATCACATATCTATCTTCTGTATTTTTCAGTTCAATAATAACTAGTTGATTATTTTTTCCTATTGCTAGGATGTCACAAACTTCTCCTTTTATAGATAATTGGCGTGTTAATGGCTTTAGTTCAAATATTTCTTCTAAATTATCCCAAACAAAAGTTTCTAATTCAGACTCATCAATAAATTTCCAGCCTTGATCAGTTTTGCGTAATGCTACGTTCTTTTGCATGATCCAAGTTAAGTAATACTAAGTAGATAAGCTGATTTTTTTCAACCGTGATGAGTCCAAAAGCCATTTATATAAAGCTTTTAGCTAAGATATGGTTTAAAAAACATTATACTTATATATTTAATTTATACTAAAAGTTATCTGATGTCCTTGTTTAGATAAGTAAAAATAGTGAACTGCGATCGCACCTTCGCACTTTGCACACAGACCTAACCCCCCAACCCTTCCCTGCTAGCGTTGGGGGAGAGGTCAATCCATGCGATCGCACTTAGTAAATTAGGGATGCGATCGCTGTAAACTATTAAAGTCTAATTCGTCCGAGACTACCACTTTGTTCGATGAAATTTTGCAACGAATGCGGGATAAAATTTCTTCTCGTCAGTATTTAATGACCCTGCACGCTGAAGAAGAAATGAGCGATGATAATCTAACAATCTATGACATTGAACAAGGTATCCTCACAGGCGAAATACTGGAACGTCAAAAGGATAAAGTGACAGCAGAATCTAAATATCGCATCAGAGGTTTAACTCTTGATGCTGAGGAAGTCGAAATAATTACAAAGCTAAGTCCAACTGGAAAGCTTGTTATCATTACTGTATACATACCCTAATACCAGGAAAGCGGCAAATGCTGTGTGATATTTGTGGAAGCGAAGGTGTAAAAATCCGCCAAATTACTAGAACCTATGGTAAAGGGAAAGACCTGCTAGTAATAGAAAACATTCCAGTAATAACCTGTACTCATTGCGGCGAAAGTTATTTAACTGCTGAAACCCTTCACAGAATTGAACAAATTAAAACTAACCGGAAAAAATTAGCTGTTGAACGTCCTGTAGAAGTGGCTAGTTTTGGATCATGAATAATTGCCAAAATTAACTGTTGCTTTAGTTATTCTATTATTAAAAAACATTTATGGATTTCTACACAACAGTTTTGCCAAAGAGTGCGGGTTACTGGGTTGCTTTATGTTTAGAAAATGGACTAGTAGGACAAGGGATAAATCAAGAAGCAGCAATCAAGCAACTTAAAGAAGCGATCCACACAGACCTAATCTAGGGTGTTGACTCTGTGTCTTTTTAGAAGTTAACAAATCATGCAAAATATGTGTGGTCATTGCGAGCTTTGCGAAGCAATCGCAAAATCTCTGGGATTGCTTCGCAAAGCTCGCAATGACAATTGAGCATTTTTTTACTTGGAGTACTCTAGGTGATTATTGTGTTGCTATTTCTTTGACGGGCTACGCCTACGTACCGCTTGAAGTACGATTGTGGAGTAAAGCGAATTGACTGATAGCACGTATTCGTTCCCATCTCCTAGCTCCTGTTGGTATTACCCGAACACGAAATCAGCTTCAAAGTTGGCAGAGGAATTTAGGGTGAGGGTCTAAAGATGTTTCTTCCAAAACGGGATGATCCTTGATAATTAAAGAGCAATGCTTACTTTCCTCACAAGTTCCTCAAATTGTTTTGCTATAAAAATAAATATAGGGCGAAAACCTTTAATAAGTTTAAAATTTACAAGTCGTTAAACATAGTTGAGGGATTAGTGATTTTTGACAATCCCGCATTTGGAAACCCGAAACCGTAAAGACCAATTACCAATGAAATCGGAGGTCTATATGATGTTTAAAAAAATTCTAGTTGCATTAGAT
The DNA here is from genome assembly GCF_023734775.1 of Nostoc cf. commune SO-36. Taxonomy (NCBI): domain Bacteria; kingdom Bacillati; phylum Cyanobacteriota; class Cyanophyceae; order Nostocales; family Nostocaceae; genus Nostoc; species Nostoc commune. The sequence goes on from NZ_AP025732.1 coordinate 4,418,991, forward strand.
CGTTCACAAATAGGGCAACAGGTTTTTGAAGAAGCGTTGGGTTTGGCAAAGTTAACACAGGCTGAATTAATGCTAGTGCATGTCCTATCTCCCGAAGAAGAGGGTAGTCCTTACCTACCTATGCTGTCTAATATGGACTACTATCCGGGATTCAGTGGTCAAAGCTTTGAGTTATACCAAAAGCAGTGGGATAACTTTAAAGATCAAGGAATTCAAATGTTGCAATCTTTCTGTGCCCAAGCTAACACAGCAGGTGTAACGACGGAATTTACACAAAATGTTGGTAATCCTGGTCGCATCATTTGTGATTTAGCCCATAGTCATGGCGCTGATCTAATTGTCATGGGACGTAGGGGTCGTTCTGGACTGATGGAACTATTTCTCGGTAGTGTGAGTAACTACGTTCTTCACCATGCTCCTTGTTCAGTGCATGTTGTACATCTTTCAGTTACTTCTAAAATAGATAAAGTTGCCAAAGAAACTACAAGCGCTTTCAGCGCTAACTAACTACTACTTTGTCAAGCTAGTTTTGCAGGTTTGTAGTAAGGACTTGAGTTTTTACTACAAACAACTAAACAGTATTGAGCTAAAATAGAGCGTAAGCATCGCTTTTTCAGCGAAGAGAAAGTCCGCTACCGAAAATTAGAGTTGAGAGCTAAAAGTGGATCTATGAAAGAAGATACTATCGAGATCACTGGTTTTCACGCTCATGTTTACTTCGATAGCGCGAGTCGGGATGTAGCGGCGCGTGTACGTGAAGAATTAGGCGCTAGGTTTGACGTGCAACTCGGACGCTGGTTTGATAAGCCCATCGGCCCCCACCCCAAAGGAATGTATCAAGTTGCTTTCTTACCGAATCAATTTGATAAAGTTGTCCCCTGGTTAATGCTCAATCGTGAAGGATTGGATATTCTTGTCCACCCTGAGACAGGCGATGCTGTCGCAGATCATGCGGATAATTCCTTATGGTTAGGAACAAAGCTAGATTTGAATATTGAGTTTCTTAAACAACTGAGTTCGACTTCATCCAATTAGGATAAGTAGTTCATTTTGTTGTATATATAATATTAATTGATAAACTTTTTATATATTAAATATATTTTTTAAGATAAATAGGCTCTAGTGAAGACTTTTAGTTTTTAGAGCTACATCTACCTGTTTTAGTAGTACTTCTAGGGTGGAAGAGTTATCTAAAACAACATCTGCATGAGCCACTTTTTCTTCAATAGATAATTGGCTGTTGATCCTAGCTTGTGCCTGTTCTCTATTTAAATGGTTTCGTTGTATCAATCTTTGTAGTTGTTGCTCTTGGGAACAACGCACTACCCAGATTTCTGTAACTAAATCAGTCATTCCCGCTTCAAATAATAGAGGCACTACTAACACTAGTGTTTGTGAGGAGGACTGAGTTTATTGCTTTGAGAAAGCGATCGCGCACAATTAGGATGAATCAAATTGTCTATCCAGTTGCGTTCATCTTGACGATTAAAAATAATTTCGCCTAGCTTTTGGCGGTTGAGGCTACCATCTGGTAATAAAATTTGTTCGCCGTAACGTTGTGCGATCGCACCTAAAATAGGCGAACCCAAAGATACTGCCTCTCTAGCATAAATATCTGCATCCAAAATCGGCAGGTTATAAGCGCTAGCTAAATAAATTGGTGACAGTGGTTTTGCCTGTGGCAATACCTCCAGTTATAGCCGATTATACGTTTTGTCATTAGTCATTAGTCATTAGTCATTAGTCATTACTCATTAGTCATCTTGTTATTTGTCACTAGTTATTCTCCTCCTGCTTCCTCTGCTTCCCCAGGGAAAACGCATCTAAGAATTGGCTGCCCATGTTATCAGTGCTTGCGTTAAACCATCTAAAGTATATTCTTGGGCTTCTACATCTACACGTTCCGAATAAAGCATGACAAGTTTTGGAGGTTTGGGGGCCGATAGAAGCAATACAAACGCCTTCTAAGAATTCGCTAGCATTAGAGTTGTGGGAAAATATATTGTTAGTAAGTTGACAGAAAAATTGCACAGTTTTAGAACTGGCAAAGGTAATTACATCTACATTGCGGTTTTTGAGAGCTAACTCTGCCGCAGGTGCAATACTACTAGGACAACAAGATTGATATGCGGCAACTTCAATTACCTTTGCTCCCTTGAGAGTTAATTCATTAACTAAAACTTCTCTTCCGCCGCTTTCAACTCTGGGAAATAAAACCTTTTTACCATCGAGTCTATCTGGGAAATTTTCTACTAAAGAATCGGCAACAAAGTTGGGGGGAATAAAATCTGGTTGGAGAGAGTGTTGTTTGAGACGTTGGGCTGTTTTCTCGCCAACGACGGCAATTTTGACACCTGCTAAAGCACGGGTATCTTTACCTTGGGCAATTAGTCTTTCAAAAAAGTAGTCTATGCCATTGGTAGAAGTGAGAATTAACCAGTCGAAGTCAGATAAATGAGCGATCGCATCATTCAAAGCTTCCCAACAAGAGGGCGGGCCGATTTCTAAGGTAGGCATTTCGATGACTGTAGCACCTAATGCAATGAGGCGATCGCTAAATTGGCTCGACTGTCCAACTGAACGTGTCACCAAGATTGTTTTACCAGTAAGGGGAAGGGAAGATAGTGAGAAGTTACTTGACATCGCAGGAGGGCTAGGAATTTTGGCTGTAGTAGAATCTTGACAATCTATTTTCTCAGGTTGTAAGTACTTGCGTAGCCCAACAACTTCACCAATTACAATTACTGCCGGAGAAAGGGATAAGTCGGTGGTTTGTTCCAGAATATTGCCTAGTTGCGCTGTCCAAATTTGTTGATCGGGAGTTCCCGCCCACCGGATGATAGCAATGGGTGTTAAGTGCGATCGCCCGTGCCGTACCAGCTGATCTACAATTTCTGGTAGATGTTGCCCCCCCATGAGAATTACCAGTGTATCTAAACGTGAGAGTGCCTCCCAGTCTAAAACCTCTGGTTCATGAGCTGTAAAAACTGCAAAACATCGGCTTAAAACTGGATCTGTCAGGGGAATTCCTGCCAATAACGGAGCTGCAAGGGCTGAGGAAATTCCTGGTATCAGTTCAAAATCACAACCAGATGCTTTCAACGCTTCAATTTCGGAAGTGCAACGCCCAAAAATCAACGGATCGCCTGATTTGAGCCGTACAACTTGTTTTCCTTGCAGACAATGCGTTACTAATAACTTGTTAATCTGTGCTTGGGTTGTACTGGGTTTGCCACCGCGTTTACCGACATCCAACTTTAGGCAGTCAGATGGTACGCATTGCAATAATTGAGCATCTACTAAAGCATCGTAAACTAACACCTGAGCAACAGCTAAGAGATTGTAAGCTTTTACTGTTAGGTATGCGGCATCTCCAGGCCCAGCACCTACGAGGTAAACCTTGCCCCTTTCTTGAATCATTTGTCATTTGTCAATAGTTTTTCTCCTAACTCTTCTGCTTCTTTCCTAGCCCCCAATCCCCTCTATTCAATTCGTCCGCGTATTAATTTGTTGAATTAGCTGATCAATTTGCTCAACCATCTCCTTGTTTTCCTCTGCTTGGAATAACTCTTTGGCTTTTTGGAAATTTAAAACCGCTTCTTCTAGCTGTTGTTCTCTTCCCAAAGCGATGCCCAAATTATAATAAGCATAAGCATAGTTGGGTACAAGGCTAATAGCTTTTTTGTAATGTGCGATCGCTTCTTGTGACTTGCCTTGATCGTCCATTGCATTTCCCAAACCTGTGTAAGCTTGTGCGTGTTTGGGATCAAGGCGAATCGCTTGCTCATATTCGGCGATTGCTTCTGTTAATTTTTCTTGAGCGTATAAAGCACTTGCTAAATTATAGTGAGCGTCTGCATACTTGGGATCGAAACTTATAGCTTTTTTGTACTGAGCGATCGCTTCTTCTAGTTTGCCTTGAGCGTACAGAGCATTTCCCAAGGCGTTATAACTTACTGAATTTTTCGGATCGAAACCAATGGCTGCTGTATATTCGGCGACTGCTTCTGTTGGTTTTCCTTGAGCGTATAAGGCATTCCCTAAGTAATAGTGAGCATCTGCATACTTGGGAGCAAGACTAATGGCTTGATTGTATTGGGCGATCGCATCTTCTAGTTTGCCTTGAGCATACAGGGCATTTCCTAGGTAAAAGTGAGCTTGAGGATACTTAGGATCGAGGGTGATAGCTTGATTATATTGTGCGATCGCCTCTTCTGGTTTGCCTTGATCGCCGAGAGTATTTCCCAAAGCAATATAAGCTTGGACAAATTTTGGTTCTAGTTTAATAGCTTTCCGAAAAGCCGCCTCTGCTGCTTTTAAATTTCCTTGTGTTTGGAGATTGATTCCTTGCTTGTAGTTAGCAACTGCATTTTTATTCTGAGGGAGTGCTGCTTGATTTAAGTTTGGAATTTTTGATAAAACAACGCCAACATCTTTACCAAAGGCACTATTTCCATTACTCAAACACAAGCAGATAATAGCTGCTACCAGTAGATTCTTGTTTTTTAGCATTTTTATTACCTTACCTGCTCGGTTTACATATAATGTCTAGTTTGGCTAATTGCCATCATAAAAACACCCCAGCCCCTCTTTGCTTGATCTTTAGGAAGCAAAAGTGTAGCTTTGGCGGCACTCTAGCAGGAATTATAAGTGATTAACCTAACTTGATACAAGTCTACTCTCATATAAATATCTATTTATACATAATAGACATTTCCATAAATTAATTATGCGTTATTTATAACCCTTGTAGAGACGTATTACTGCTACGTCTCTACATTTTTTTACAAGATGCTTAATAAAGGGACTTGCAAAAAATTAATTATCCCAAATTATTTGTAGATTTGTGGGCACGCAACACCTTGTACCCGGACTATAGGCTATTTATTAACTGCAAGTCCCTAATTAATAAAGATATTTTATGATTAAAAAGTCGTTTCTTAAGTAATTGACGGCGCTTTTGTTTCCATAAGTTTAAGAATGCCTGCAATTAATTTTCGGGGTTAAGAGGCTTGGGTAAATGCATTTGAAACCCAGCTTTCAGTGCTTTTTCCTGGTCATTATTTCTTGCAAAGGCTGTCAAGGCAATTGCTGGGATTTGTCCACCTTGTTCTGGTGTCCAAGTTCGCACTTCATTTATTAACATATAGCCATCCATGTCGGGCATACTAATATCGCTGACCAACACATCTGGCTTTAACTCTGCTAGAGTTTGTAATGCTTCTAAAGCGGAAGATACCGCCATGACAAAAGCCCCATCTTGCTCTAATACAAAAGCAATAAAATCTCTCGAATCATCATCATCATCGACAACTAAAACCCGGATACCAGCGAGGGGTAAGGAGTTATAAGCTAACAATACAGGGTCTTTTTGTTTATCCGTCAGCCTTAAACTTTCATCTGGCAGAAGCGGTAAGCTAACAGTAAATATTGCTCCTTTACCCTCACCGTGGCTTTCTGCTTGGACAATGCCGCCATGCATTTCAATGATATTACGCACAATTGCCAATCCCAGCCCTAATCCACCAAAATTTCTTGTAGAAGTGCTATCTGCTTGGCGGAAGTAATCAAACACATAAGGCAAAAAGTCAGCCCTAATTCCCTTACCTGTATCGCTAACGATTATTTGAGCATAGCCATCAGCTTGTTCTAGCCGTACTTTTACCTTTCCCCCCTTGGGTGTAAATTTGATTGCGTTAGAAAGCAGATTCCAGACGACTTGCTGCAAACGAGTCGAGTCGCCCATAACTTGTCCCATATTCGGTACAAATGTTGTATTCACCTCAATCAACTTTGTTTCTGCCGCTAAACGCATTGTCTGTAGCGCAAACAATATCGTAGATTCTAAGTTAATCTTCGTAATATTCAGCGTCAGTTTGCCCTGTAAAATTCTGGAGATATCTAGCAAGTCCTCAATGAGTTGAACTTGTAAGGTGGCATTCCGCTCGATTGTGGCTAGTGCTTCAGATGTCTTGTTTGGGTCTAATCTGCGGCTTTGCAACAACTTTGACCAGCCGAGAATTGCGTTTAGTGGAGTGCGTAATTCGTGAGAGAGGACGGCTAAAAATTCATCTTTAATTCGATTGGCTGTTTCTGCTTTTGCTCGTGCTACTTGTTCTAATTCCAGCAGGTGCGCCCGTTCTTCAAGTATTTGTTTTTGTTCGTGGATATCTGTACATGTTCCAAACCACTTCACTACAAAACCTTGCTCGTCTTTAAGTGGTAAACCTCGCGCTAGCTGCCAACGATAGGAGTTATCAGCAGCTCGTTTAAAGCGATATTCATTATTATATATAGTGCTATCTTTTACAGCATCAGACCACACCTTATCAGCTCTTTGGACATCATCTGGATGTAATGCTGCTAACCAACCAGAACCCAAGGATTGCTCTAATGTTAGCCCAGTGTATTCGCACCAATTTTGATTAAAATAATCACATTCACCGTTAGCATTAGTTGTCCATACAAGTTGAGGAATTGCCTCAGCCAAGTAACGGTAGCGTTCTTCGCTTTGTCTGAGAATTTCTAAGATACGTTGGCGTTCAAGGATTTCTAGTTGTAATTGCTCGTTAGTTTTGGTAATTTCATCGGTGCGAACAGCAACCATTTCTTCCAGATGATTCTGGTATTTTCGTAGTTCCTCCTCTATCCCTGAGCGTTTGGCTATTTGTGTTTGAAGTTCTTGATTTGCTTGTTCTAATTGAGCAGGGCTAGGAAGTGCCAGTGCTTGTGGAACTAAAGGTACAAGTTGTACTGCTGTAACTACAGATATTAAGGCAGTTACTGCTTTGACAAACCCCGACACCCAATAGGTTGGATGCCAAAGTGTCCAAATCTCCATTAAATGAGTAGTGCCGCAAGCTACGATAAATCCACTAAACAACAGAAAAATCCAATCAAAGGGCAAATCTTTTCGCTTGCGGACAAAGTAGAAGAGTGTAGCTGGAATCGAGTAATAAGCTAGTGCAATGAATGCGTCAGATAATATGTGTAACCAAACTAAATTCGTTTGCCATAGATAGCAATGTCCATGTGGAATAAATGATTCTGATGTAAAAAAGTTAGTCCACAATTGTGATATTATGTCTGACATAAATACTTAATTTTTCTAATCGATAAAATCTACTAACATCGTGTCTGAAAATAGGAATAAGATAATGACGATAGGAACCATATATTCCTACGGATAGGCAAGCTAAGTGCAGTATCTCGTAGAGAAGAACGCATATTCCTACGGATAAGCAAGCTGCGCCTAGCGTCTCGTAGAGAAGAGCGCAAAGGTAAGAGAGTTGGAAAGGGTTTTTGCATCAGTACTGTGAACTTTTGAAAAATTGGGATGCTTCCTTCGATTGTAATTGTAAAAGCTATGAAGGGAGTGGTCAAACTTGCGAAAATTGCGGACATTCAAGACAGTTTGCTTAAGTATTCATTTTCTTCTTCCTTTGCAGTTCGTTAAAAAAAGTTGACTTTGATAATGAATTACTCCCTTCCCTCTGCAAGATTACGAACCTTATTTTATATTTTCTTTGCGTGCTTTGCATCTTCGCGGTTTTTAAATAGATACTCCTTGGGTGGGAAGAAAGTATGCTAATTACGCCAGATATTGGTAAATTTCAAATAAAAACCATTCTCACCATAATGATGGGAATGGTAAAAAATTAGGAGATAGAATAGAAAAAATTAATCTCACAAATTCTCATTAAAGTTAAGATTAACTTGACTTAGCGCTCATTTTATCTACCAGTTGAGTGATTTTTTTAGCTTTTTCCGGTTGGCGCTGTTTTTGTAATAAATCTTTAGCTTGTATCAAGTTAGTTTTAGCTTCTTCTTCTCGCTTTTGCTGCATGAGAATATTTGCCAGACGCAAGTAAGCATCAGGATTTTCGGACTGCGGCGAATTACTTCCCGAAATAATTCTGTTGCTTCTTCTACTTGTCCTTGCTGGTTTAAAACGTCTCCTAAAAACAAGCGCACTACATCATTAGTAGAGTTGATAGAAATCACTTTACGAAAGGCTGTTTCTGCACCTTGGTAATCTTTTGCTTGGGCAAGATTGATTCCTTTTTGAAACAAATTTGAGGTAATCAAAGTTTTCCAAGCGAAATAGCCAAGAATTGATAGACTGAGAACAACTACAAGAGCAGCGATAATAGAACTCGTGGGAAAGGTTTCTAGCATTGTCTAAGCCAAAAGACAGGCGATAGGAAAAATCAGATATTCCATAAAAAAGAGTTTCCAGATAAATTGGTAGAATTGAGCGATCGCACTTTTATCTTGTAAGTCTACCGTCAAACTCCGCAACCACAGCCAAGCCAACAGCCCAAATGAGCAATTACTAGGAATATAGCGTTAACTGAGGCGACACGTAGCACCCCAACCAGAATTATTCCCAGATAGCAAGCAGTTATTACCCAAAGAGCTAGATTGAACACAGCTTGGGGGCCAAGTTTAATAGTGAAAGTAGTAATATTGTAGAGGCGATCGCCTTCCATATCGGGGATATCTTTAAAGATAGCGATCGCAAAGGTAAACACCAAAATAAATAACGTCAGTACCCATACCACAGGCGGAATTGTTTGGCTTTGTTGCAACGCCCAACTGTAATGCAGATACAGCCCTAAGTTAACAATCGTACCGCGCACCGAAAAAATACACAGCGCCGCCCAAACGGGAAACTGTTTTAAGCGAATTGGCGGTAAAGAATAAGCAGTACCAATGGCCAAACTAATCGCCACCATACCCAATAAGAACGGCCCAGTTAGCCACGCCACAACTAGCGCCAAAATCCCAGTAGAAGCAACAATTAATTGCCCTGTTTGCTGAGAAAACTCACCAGACGCTAAGGGTAAATGAGGCTTATTAATCTTGTCAATTTCCACATCTTCTAATTGATTCAGCCCGACAATATAGACATTGCCACACAGACAGGCAATCCAAGCGCCCAAAACAGAGAGTAGGGAATACGTTGTAGAGACGCGATTCATCGCACCTGTACTAACGGCAATAGCAATTAAATATAAACCCAAAACACTCAGACTTGTACCAATAATCGTGTGAGGGCGAGAGAATTTCCAGAAGGCGTATAACCACTGCAAATATGATTGAACAGGTTTGCGTGGCAAAGGTGTGTTTTGAGAACTTTGGCTCATGAGTAGCTTAAATACAATATTCTGGCTGGTTGTTAATCATTGTCACAGAATTTGGTCATCAGACTTCTTGTATGAATCAAAGTAGATTAATTGACATACTCCGGTTAACCTAAGCATGGGGGACGACCTCCATGCTTAAGTTAACGGCTTTAAACCCATTTTCTCGCTAAAAATTTTGAGATTAGTTTGTAGTGAAGATTTTAGTCCCGACTACAAACATTAACAAACTTTGGGGGTTTAAGTCCCCAGCAAGACAGGCAACCCGTTTTGTGACGGGGATTTAGACCCCGACACAAAACGTAATTGCGTTAGCGAGTCCGCGAGCGTCATTGCGAATTGTTTTAATTACTTATTCCCGCACAATAAGCCAAACCGAACTAACCCACGCTCATAACCGCGACGCATCAACCCCAGCGATAATGCCCCTTGAATGGTAGTCCAACCAGCATTTAGTAAGCCCCAAAACGCTTGGGGAGTGAACGCCGAATCAATGACTACATTCCAAAAGGGAGCAACGGCGGTTGACCAATCGGCGGTGCGAATATTGTTTAATGGAAGTTGACGGGCTATGCTTTCATACTCTGGTAAAGAAATCACATAAGGCAAACAATACACCCGATAAATATCCTGCAAATGCTTTTCCTCATCCGCCGTCAGTGGTAACTTATCAATCGGTCGATGACACCAAGTCACCATAATTAACTTACCACCAGGTTTCAGCACCCGATAGCACTCCTGGAGAAATTTAGTTTTATCTGGCATGTGTTCACCACTTTCCAGCGACCAAACCAAATCAAAAGAATCGTTAGCAAAGGGCATTTCTTGAGCATTAGCGACCTGAAACTGAGTTTTTAGACTCAAATTTGCCTCCGCAGCACGTTCCGTTGCTCTGGCAGCTTGCACAGGACTCAAAGTAATCCCTGTAGCCTTAGCATGAAACTTTTCAGCCAGGTATAAAGAACTCCCCCCAATGCCACAACCTACATCTAGGATATTTTCTGCTGCTTCTACCCCTGCCCAATTGAGCAGTTCTTCGATTAAATCAATTTGAGCTTGACGACGGTCTTTTTTCTCACTACCATCAGCGCCGTAATAACCGTGGTGCATGTGTTCGCCCCAAATCTGTTCCCACAGACCAGAGGAAGCATCGTAGAATTGTTGAATTTGCTGGTAAAGTGTTGCACTCATGAAAAAAATAGTATTGAGACGAAGTAGAATTCAAAAAAAATATACTGGTAGGCTACCATGTATGTTTTTAATTAAATAAGGGTATTTTTGCTCTAAGGAAGATAAACCAAGATTTATCCTCTCTGACAAAATTGATTGGTCTTACCTTAATAAACTGTTCTTACTAAAATTTATACCAATTATCCCCAAAAACCTACAGATACAAAGAGGTGAAAACCCAGATTTAACCTAACTTTCTTAATTACGAATTACGAATTACGTAAGTTGCTTCTCGCCTTTGGCGAGTATTACAAATTAATTATGACTGTCGCTCGCACAATTTGTTTAGGATTTATCGCTGTTATCACTATCGGTACTGTGCTGTTGATGATGCCTTTCTCAACTAGCGCTGGTACTTGGGATAATCCAATTGTGGCACTATTCACCTCGACATCCGCAGTTTGTGTCACAGGTTTATCAGTAGTTGATCCTGGTACTTATTTTTCTTTTTGGGGTCAGTTATTTATTGCGCTATTAGCTCAGATTGGTGGGTTGGGCTATATGACAACAACCACATTTCTGATTTTGCTCATTGGTCGTAAGTTTGATATGCGGCAAAAAATAGCCATACAACAAGCTTTAGACCGACCGGGAATGAGTGGCAGCACCCAAGTTATCCGTTCAATTATTGCCACAACTTTAATTTTTGAAATTACTGGAGTATTCTTACTTTTACCAGCCTTTGTTCCAGATTATGGGTGGAGTGAAGGACTTTGGTTAGCGATTTTTCATAGCATCAATGCTTGGAATAATGCTGGATTTAGTTTATTTAAAGATAACTTAATTGGCTATCAGTCATCCTTCTTAGTAGTCTTCACCATCACTATGTTGATTATCTTTGGGGGAATTGGCTATCAGGTAATTATGGAAATGTATATTTGGTTGCGCGATCGCATTCTCAAAAAAACTCAAATTCAAATATTTACTTTAGATTTCAAAGTTGCGATCAGTACAACAATTATATTATTACTAATCGGAATATTGGCATTTTTCTGTATAGAAATCAGAAACCCGGAAACATTTGGTTCTTTAAATTTCCGTGACCAAGTATTAGTAGCTTGGTTTCAATCAGTTACTCCGAGAACTGCTGGTTTTAACACCATAGATATTGGTAAAATGACCACTGCTGGTCTATTTATTACAATTGCATTAATGTTTATTGGTGCAAGCCCAGGTGGTACAGGGGGAGGCATGAAAACAACAACTTTGAGAGTCCTCACCAGTTGTACCAAAGCGATCCTCCAGGGGAAAGAAGAAGTTTTATTGTATGAACGCAAAATAGCAATAAATTTAATCTTGAAAGCTGTGGGTGTGTTAGTAGGTTCAGTAGCAACCGTGATTTTAGCCACCATTTTAATTAGTCTCACAGATCCAACATTAGATTTTATTAAAATTTTGTTTGAAGTGGTATCAGCCTTCGCTACCGTAGGGCTTTCTACAGGCATTACAGGAACTATCTCTACAGCAGCAAAGCTCATCTTAATTGTTACTATGTACGTTGGCAGAGTAGGTGTTTTACTACTGATGTCTGCCGTACTAGGAGATCCCCGCCCCACTAGAATTCACTATCCTGAAGAAAATTTACTTGTGGGATAGAGAGTAGGGAGTAAGGGATGAGGGAGCAGGGGAGGCAGGGGGAGAATAACTAATGACCAATGACCAATGACTAATGACTAATGACTAATGACTAATGACTAACAACTAAACTGATAAAATATACATTGTAAGGCAAAAAATAAAATTTTTAATTCAAGCGGTATAACCGTTTTTTGCCCTAAATACAGGGAGCCATAATAAGGATAACAACGGTGAATCTGTCATCATTAAGTTTTTTTCGCAGTTTACGTAAAGATAACCACCAATTTGCTGTAATTGGGTTAGGTCGTTTTGGTAGGTCTGTTTGTTCCACACTACACAATTTTGGCTATCAAGTGCTAGCAACAGATATTGATGAAAAACGAGTTTCAGAAGCATTAACTGAGGGAATCGTTGGTCATGCTTTGCAACTAGACTCTACAGAACCAGCCGCACTCAAAGAAGCTGGAATTTTTGAATTTGATACTGTAATCGTAGCGATTGGCAACTACGTTCAAGAAAGCATCATAACTACTCTAAATGTCAAAGAAGCTGGTGTCCCCCATGTAGTTGCCAAAGCTTCTAGTGAAGTTCACCGGAAACTGTTGCGGCGAGTAGGAGCAGATCATGTTGTTTTTCCTGAGTATGAAGCGGGCTGTGCGTTAGCGCGTACACTTACCAAACCAGCAATCCTAGATCGGTTTGATCTAGACCCAGATAACAGTATTGTAGAGTTGATTGTGCCTGACGAATTTCACGACAAAACAATCACTGAGCTTCAACTTCGTAACCGCTACGGTTTAAATTTGCTAGCAGTGAGCCAGGATGGAAAATTTATAATTAATCCTGACCCCACCAAGCGTTTAGAGCGTGGTTCAGCAATGGTCGTTATTGGTTGCAATAAAGATATCAACCGTTTACCAATTTAAAAAAGATAGGAGTTATTAAATATTAAGGAAAATAAAAGCACCAGTCGCCAGAATTAATGCTAAATTCTGGTAACTGGCGAATAAATTCTTCTTTTATTTCTAACTCTGAGTTTTTTATAAGAAGAATTCAGAACTCAGGACTCAGAATTCAGTATTCAGTATGAATTCTGTACGAGTGGGTGACGAATATTGGTTAAAACCGTACAACTCTTAAAGACGCTACCGCGAACGTCCCCCTGCGCTAACGCCCGAAGTAAAGCGAAAAAAATTAAAATATTCTCGCCTTAAAACTCTATCCCTTTATGGGTAGAGTATTCTGTATTCTGAATTCTGTATTCTGACTCCTGTTTTATTGTCCAGAATTGGTTGAAGTAGGCTGGAATTCAACTGAGACAGGCACATTGTCAGGGTTAGCTGAAGTTTCTGGTTGATTTGGCGTTTGTCGCTTAAGTCTTTGCACTAAATTACTTGTAGTAGCTGTTTGATTGGCTTGAGGTTTTTGTTGCCCAGCCTTCTGGGCTATTTGCTGCATTAGCTGCTCAATTTTTTCAGCTTGTTCAATGTTGCCTTGCTCACGATACTCATTATGAGCGCGTTTTAAGACTCCACTGGCTTTGTTGATCTCGCCCTGATTATATAAAGTGACTCCCAAATTATAGTAAGTTGAGGCATTTTTAGGATTTTGGCGAATAGCTTGCCGATAAACAGAAATAGCCTCAGAAGCTTGACCATGAATTGCTAGCAAATTTGCCATATTGTTGTAGGCTACGGCATTTTTAGGATCTAGCTGTAAGGCTTGGCGATAAGTAGCGATCGCAGGTTCTATTTGACCTTGTTGTTGCAAAGCGATCGCTAAGTTAAAATAAGCATTGGCATTGCTGCTATCTAGACTAATTGCTTTTTGGTATGCTGCAATCGCTTCTTCTAACTGTCCTTGTTGATACAGCGCCAAACCCAGATTATACAGCGCTGCTACCCTTGTGGAATCTATCACCAAGCTCTGGCGATAAGCCGTAATCGCTGCATTTTTTTCTCCTTGTCGATGCAACACCAATCCTAAGTTATAATAAGCCTCGCTAAAATTGGGATTAATCCTAATCGCCTCTGTATATTCTTGTAAAGCTACATCCAGGCGATTTTGCTCCATGAATATATTCCCCAGATAATTTCGTGCTGCCCCAAGGTTAGAATCTCGCTCTAGCGCTTGACGAAAGGCATATTCCGCACCCTGTAAGTCTTTGCGATTATAGCGCGTCACTCCCTGCTGGAAAAAGCTAGCTGCTTCGAGATCCTGAGAAATTGCAGTTTCTGCCAGCAGCTTACTTTCTGGAAAATTAGTAATTATTGGTGCAGCCAAAACCAAAAACGTAAAGGAAGTAAACAGAAATCTGAGTAGGGGCTTTTGCTGAATAGGGCTTCGGTGAAATGTCACTTTAAATAAGCTGTGAAACCATTGATGAGATTGAGATTTTTTAGACATGAGTGGCATAGTTGTACTTATGCTTATATGTTTATAAGTCAGAGTACCCACCACAGCATAAAAAATTACAAATCAAAAAATTAAAAATTTTTCACACTGTGAGCGTCCCACTTTTGCTAAAACATCCCTGTCATTATTCCGGGGTATTGTACAGATTTTATAATCTGGTAATCAACAAATAAGTTCAAACCAACAGCTCTTTTACTTTCACGCCATCTCTCTTGATTACATAAGCTGGAACACCGACAACAACACAATTGCTAGGAACATCTTTGACTACGACTGCATTCGCTCCTACTGTGACATTATCATTGACAATTATCTTACCAATCAATTTTGCTCCTGCATTTATCGTTACATTATTGCCAATTATCGGATGCTCATTTTCACTGCTATATCCTATCGTAACCTGTTGATTAATCCAGCAATTATCACCAATACTTTCTGCTGAAACTATAGTACTAAATCCATGTTGAATAAATAGCCCAGAACCAATATTATCACAATATAAAAATAGGCTTGGGCATTCTCTATAAAAAAACTTGATAATATGCATAAATATAAATCCAATAAAGTTACTTTTTTTAATCCTGTAATAGTAAAGAGTTCTAAATTCTGGATATTTATAAAGCAAATATAGCAAGTTAAGCCAGTCAAAATTATCATTGAGATGAAGAATCTTTGCCCATCGTCTTACATCCACAAGAATTACTTCTTTGTTTGTACTAACCATAAACGGTATGAGCATCGGAGAATTCATTATCTGGATGAAAGCTTTGACCAATTTAATGGCGAAATCACGCATAAAATTACTCGGATTAGATGTTGTAATTCTCTAAAAAAATACAATTTGCTGAAGTTCAGCCACTTAAAGCTAACATGACGTATAATATACCAAAATTAGTAATTTCATTTTCCTTTTGCATCAAAGTTTACAGCTTTTCGTGGCATTTGAAACTTCAGCGAACCTCTTGCCCTTATGCCGGATTTCTCACCACACCTCTTAAAGCCTGTGCAAGTGCCGGGGAGAAGTAATAAGTAATAAGTAATGAGTAAGAAGTAAGAAGTTTTTACTCATTACTCATTACTCATTACTTCTCTTCTGCTCCATCAAACGCCTTGAGCTTGTGAGGAATGCGGGTTATGCCTGACTAAGGACTCTTACGGCTTCCGGCAAAATTAGCATGGCATCACCAAAGGAATAGAAACGATAGCCTGAAGCGATCGCTTCGTTGTATATATTTAATAACCGTTTTCTGCCAATTAGCGCACTTACCAACATCAACAAACTAGAACGTGGTAGGTGGAAATTAGTAATCAAACCATCCACAACCCGCCATTGATAGCCGGGATAAATAAACAAGTCTGTTTTACCGCAAAATGGTTGTAAGTTGCCAGATTGAGCCGCCCCTTCTAAAGCTCTTACTACCGTTGTTCCCACAGCAATAATTCGACCGCCAGCAGCTTTTGTGGCGCGGATTTGCTCTACTGTAGCGGTGGGGACTTCAATCCATTCTTCATGCATCTGATGGGTAGTTACATCCTCCACTTCTACAGGGCGAAATGTGCCGACACCAACGTGCAGCGTTACAAAAGCTTGATTAATATTGCGATCGCCCAACTTTTGTAATAATTCTGGGGTAAAGTGTAATCCTGCCGTCGGCGCTGCGATCGCTCCTGGCTGTTTAGCATAAACTGTTTGATATTGCTCATCAGCAGCTTCTGAGGTAGTGATATAAGGTGGTAAAGGTACTTCTCCAAATACCTCTAACAGTTGCACCAAAGACTTTCCCTCTGGCACATCAAATTGCAACAAACGCCCCCCTGTTGCTGCGTCTGTTTCTAAAACCGTAGCCGTGAGTTGGGGACTGCGTACTGGGTACTGGATACTGGGTACTAGGGAAGAATCTTTACAATCCTTAATTCCTAATTGCCTTGGTTCAAAAAGAATCTTCGCTCCCTGTTTGAAGCTTTTTCCTGGCTTAACCAAAGCTAACCAACAATTATGCTGCCGTTCTTCCAACAGCAACACCTGGATTTTCGCACCAGTGGATTTATGACCATAAAGCCGCGCTGGTATGACTCTTGTATTGTTCATAACTAACAAATCACCAGAACGCAGCAGTGCAGGCAAATCATGGAAAATATGGTGTAGGGGTGCTGTTTCGATGCCTGTAGTCGGAGAATTAATCACCAGTAACCGTGAGCTATCTCTAGGAACTGCTGGGTTTTGGGCAATGAGTTCTGGAGGTAGTTCGTAGTCATAGCCAGCTACCGAGCAATCTAATTCAAAATCTTTTGTTTGTGGACGAGATGTATCTTTCAAATTGGCTTCTACTAGTTTTTGCTTTATTTTAGTATTTATACTCTCCTAAAAAAGCTGGATTGAGCTTTCTCTTTTAAAGGAACTTTAAGGCATCTTCGCTCAGTTTTGCCGCTAGGCTATAAGATTGTTACTATTAAGTAACACGGAAAAATTAACATAAAAATTGGGTAAACCTCCCCATCTAAAAACGGGGGCTTTTACCCTACCGGGAAGAGGCACTTATTGACGAATATAGATATGTAGGATTGGCTTTGATCCCAAGCACCAACAAACATGGAATACTTGTACTATCTGGCAAATGCCAGTCTAACCCTGAGGGTCGTTCAACACCTCCACGCTAGACCCCAGACACCAGTTTCATTCGTCACCGTAATTCATCAAATTGATGGCTGGGTGGTTAGGATCAAACTCAAAGGTCAAGTCTCGCCCCAAGAAGATGGCGACTTTCGCGCTTTTCTAAATGAATTAGGAATTAGCTACGAGCCGCCAATGAGGGTGCAAATGGCACTTTGGAGTTTGGAAGCCGGACAATGCCCTGTGGAGGTGATGCGTCGCTATCAGGTTGCGATCGTTTCTCACGGTAGTCCAGAAAGAGATGAAATTGAAGCGTTCCGGCAACAGTTTGTCCGGGGCTTAGGCTACTGCCCAGAAACTTTGGCGTAACATTATTTTGGTTAACGCCACTACAAAATTATTGGTCATTGGTAATGAAGATATTTTATCCATTACCGATTAACCATTATCAATTGAAGAGTCGAAAGCTGCGGGGATATATTCTTGCAGCTTCAACTTATATCCGGGTAGTGATGAAGTAGCTAGAGCTTCCTGGTTGGCTGTAACCCCAGTCAGATTTTTTAATACCCTTTGGCCGTAGACAATAGCAACATCAAATCGACAAGAATAATCTGCCTTCTCAGGGTACTGGGCTAAGAATATTCCTGCTGTCCGACAGATTTTTGCTTGCTTTTGTGGGTGATTGCGCTTCTTCCCCCTGCATCCCAACTACCTGAACTGCGGGTTTTAACTTCAACAAATGCCAATATTAAGTCCTGAGTGCTGAGTTTTTCTACTGCCCCTCTATCATATTCAGCAATAATATCGATTTCTCCCCAGCGACAAGAAAAGCGACGATGAAGAATTATCCAACCTGTAGCTTGCAACCATTGGGCTACTAGGTCTTCTCCTAAATGACCAATATCTGGATAATGAGATGGAGGAAGGTTAGCCATTGACTAAAAATATGATGAATTCTGTAAATTCTAGGTTAAGCGATGCCTGCGGCGGTCTACGCCTACTACGCACAACGAGTTCTACACTCGACTTATCCCCAATAAAATTTGGCTTAAAGTATAAACTAAAACATCTTGATTGGACAAACATACTCAGCTTATTACTGTGGGGAATAATTGCCATCACTGTAACGGTCGGTTTGCCTCCAACAGCTTTGGCACTCGAATATAATAAGGAAATTTTGGTTGAGGCTGATTTTTCAGGACGTGATTTAACAGACTCTAGCTTTACCAAAGCTAATCTTCGCCAAAGCAACTTCAGCCACGCTAATTTGAACGGTGTCAGTTTTTTTGCAGCAAATTTAGAGTCTGCGAATTTAGAGGGTTCTGACTTGAGAAATGCCACTTTAGACTCGGCTCGTTTAGTCAGAGCAAATTTGACAAATGCACTGCTGGAGGGTGCTTTTGCTGCTAACGCCAGATTTGATGGTGCAATCATTGACGGGGCAGATTTTACCGATACGCTGCTGCGTTCCGATGAGCAAAAAAAATTGTGCAAACTTGCCAAAGGGACTAATCCCATTACAGGACGAGATACGCGTGACACGTTGTTTTGTCCTTAGTAGTTTTCTACCTGGGTATGGGGTATGGGGCATTGGTTAATATTTATTTTCCATTCCCTTTATCTCCCATTGCTCCCTCTGTTTCCGGTAGTTGTACCCCTTTGGGGAAGCAGGCTAGCAAGAGCGTCTCGTAGAGAAGTGCTGTTTCCTCTGTTCCTCAAAATATTGAGCATTTACCAACCACGGGCACCAATCTTTTGACAAACAATTTTCATTCCTTTGCCTGGTGAAGAACTTGCTACAAAAGGTATTTCTCCTTTTTCCTTATCCTCTTCAAGTAGCTGTCCTTCTGGCCCGTAAATCGCAATGCGATTGCGAAAAATCCGTGATTCTGTGCAAGATGCATCAAAGGTAGTCTCGAAGATGCCATCTCCATACACTCCGTAAAGCTTGTATGTCGTGCCCTTAATAGTTTTCGTGTCTAGAGCTACGCTGTTTCCTAATTTATCGTGCCCCACAGTAATATATCTTTCGGTATCTTGAGCGTTCGCACTACCACTGCTTAATAAAATCGCGATCGCTCCCACAATCCCGCCTAACTTAAAATACATACAGTTTCAAAATATAATATTTCATATATTTTTATCCGCAATCAAAGGGGTTCTGGCAGGGTAAAAGCACTGAAATCAAGACAGAGCAAGGTGTTATACTAGTTAGTAATACTTTATCAGTTGCTAAGACCTTCACTCTCTTACGCGGTCTATTAGGCTTTAAAGTTTTAAGTTTGACTTTATCTAGCAGTGGTAATATTTGCTCTCTTTCATTTCCATTAGCTGGAGTTGTACAGTTAGCTAAAGGCATTCCATTGCCATGCGCCCATACAGTATATATGGTTCATATACATGAAAACTGTTGTAAAAGTTTTTTTGCGTAAGTATTACTACAGTTCAAGTTACTCTCCGAGGCGGAGAGTAAAGGTTTTACGTAGCAAAAGCACTGATATCAAGAGTTCCAGTAGAAACCAAGCTACCATCTCAATTAACCAGAGAATTTACTCTGAGCCATTTGTTAAAGGTAGAATGACTTTTACAATCTTTTGAACGGAGAGGGGGGGATTCGAACCCCCGTTGGGTTTCCCCAAAACGCATTTCGAGTGCGTCACCATGAACCACTCGGACACCTCTCCAGCTATTTATTTAGACATTTGATTATGTATTCTATATTCAAATGCTGTGCAGTAATGGAAATATCACCATATTCCCTAAAGCATTATAGCATTATCGCTTTTTTTTGGGTAAAGCAATGCTCCAGGAACGCCGACAGGGTAAGAGCATCTCAATTAGGCTTGTTGACACAAGGGATGAGAAGCATATATCGATTTAATGCTTCTGGGTCTATGAACTCAAACACCTGACGGAAAGTGTCAGTTTACCCTGGCATTTACAGCCAGCTAATTTATATATATGTTGCAAAGGTTTTTTAAATGGGATAAAAAGCAGAGACACGATAGCAGATAAGATAAAAAATGATAATTTTTATACTTTTTAACTCATCATTAGTCTTGCAAATAACTATTAAATAAATCTATAAAATATAAGGGAAGTTTGTCAATTAACTTTAAATGCCCATCAAAAGTTAGAATAGCTATTGAGTTAAAGAATTAAAATCTAGACTTTGGTACTAATTTTGTTCAGGTATTATGGCAGTTTATATTAACTTATGAAACGGCGTTTATTTAGACAAAAACTAACAAGGGTAAATACTTTGTTTACCATAGCTATTTTTACTACATTGACTGCAATTAGCAGTATTTCTTGTAGTAAGAAAGACAATGTATTAGTGACAGAAATAGGAGTCAGTCAACCTAACCGTCGTTCAACTACAACGTCTATTGGTGGGGAATTCTATCTTCAAGGAAAGAATCAGCATTTAAACGGCGACTTGCAAGCTGCGATCGCTTCATATAGTAAGGCAATTAGTCAAAATTCTCAATATGGCGCTGCCTACAATGGCCGGGGACTAGCCTACTTTGATTTGGGAGACAAGGAAAAAGCGATCGCAGATTATAATCAAGCACTTCGCATCAACCCTAACGACGCTGAAGCCCACAATAACTTGGGGAATGCCCGTGCCTCACTAGGAAATAATAGAGAAGCAGTTAAAGATTACAGTGAAGCGATTCGCCTAAATCCCAACTATGCCGAAGCCTACAATAACCGAGGAAATGCTCGCTCCACCAATGGGGACAAAAGAGGGGCGCTAGATGATTTTGACCAAGCAATTCTCCTCAACCCCAAATATGCGATCGCTTATAATAACCGAGGAAATGCCCGTGCTGCTAATGGAGATCCCAAGGGTGCGATCGCAGATTACAATCAAGCCATTCGCCTCAATCCTAACTTTGCCCCTGCCTACAATAATCGGGGAAATGCCCGCGCCACTAATGGAGACAAACAGGGGGCACTTAAGGATTTACAGCAAGCAGCAAACATTTTTCAAAGTCAGGGTAATAACGACTTATACCAACAAGTGATGAATAACATCAAAGAGCTTGGACAGTAGGGAGTGGGGGATGAGGGAGCAGGGGAAGCAGGGGAAGAAATAAGCAATGAATGCGCTATTCCCAATTCCCTATTCTTCAATCAATGGACTGCGAAGGTCTTCTACCATCGCTTGAATTTCTGCTGGAGGAGGTGGCGTTAGGCGCGAAACTACTAGGGTGACAGCAAAGTTAATTAGCATACCTAAAGTGCCGATTCCTTCTGGAGAAACCCCGAAAAACCAGGGTTGCATCCCGCCAAACTTAACGCCGACAATGTAAATGATTGTAAAAATTAAACCCGTTAACATGCCGGCGATCGCACCTTCAGAATTAGTGCGCTTGTCGAAAATCCCCAGGAAAATCACGGGAAAGAAACTAGCGGCGGCTAAACCGAAGGCAAAAGCTACCACCTCACTCACAAATCCCGGCGGATTCACCCCAAAATAGCCGGCGAGGACGAGGGAAAAACCTACCATGATCCGCCCGACAAATACCCGTTTTTGTTCTGAGGCTGATGAATCTATGATCCGGTAGTAAATATCGTGGGCGATGGAACTGGAAATTACCAGCAACAAACCTGATGCTGTAGACAAAGCAGCTGCCAAACCGCCAGCCGCTACCAAGCCAATCACCCACGGAGGCAGGTTAGCTACCTCTGGGGTGGAAAGCACAATGATATCTCGGTCAATCTTGATTTCATTGGTGTCTTTATTTGGGGTTAACTGGAGACGCCCATCTTTATTTATGTCATCAAAAGCCAACAGTTTGGTTTTTTCCCACTTGGCCGCCCAATCTAGCTGCTGCACTTCTGCAATCGAATGATCGTGCAGGGAATCGATCAGGTTGTAGCGGGCAAACATGGAGAGGGCTGGAGCAGTTGTATAAAGAATGGCAATAAATAGTAGTGCCCAACCAGCAGAATAGCGAGCGGCACGCACACTTTTTACTGTGTAAAAGCGGACAATAATATGGGGTAAGCCAGCTGTGCCTACCATCAAAGCAATGGTGGTGAACAGCACATCTAGCATCGACTTGTTCACAAATGGCTCAGTATAAGGCTTAAACCCCAAGTCAACCTGGATTTTATTGAGTTTGTCAGCAATATCACTGAAGGTAAATGCTAGTTGGGGAATAGGATTACCAGTGAGAAACCAGGCGATCGCGATCGCTGGAATCAGGTACGCAAAAATCAACACGCAGTATTGTGCTACTTGTGTCCAGGTAATGCCTTTCATCCCCCCTAACACAGAGAAAAAGCCGACGATCACCATACCGATGATCACGCCTGTATTGATATCTACTTGTAGAAAGCGGCTAAAAACAATGCCCACGCCCCGCATTTGTCCAGCAACGTAGGTAAGGGAGACGAAAATGGCTGCCACTACTGCCACCAGACGAGCGATATTAGAGTAATAGCGATCGCCTACGAAATCTGGCACTGTATACTTACCAAATTTCCGTAGATAGGGAGCCAGTAATAATGCTAGCAATACATAGCCACCCGTCCACCCCATTAAATAAATAGAACCGTCGTAGCCCAAAAAAGAAATCAGCCCCGCCATTGAAATAAATGAAGCTGCCGACATCCAGTCGGCGGCGGTAGCTGCACCATTAGCAATTGAAGGTATCCCTTGACCTGCTATAAAGAAGTCTTTACTATTTTCGACTCGTGATTGCCAACCTATATAAATATAGGCGAGGAAGGAAAGTCCAACTAATACAATAGTCCAAATTTCAACTGACACGGTTTTTCCTCACTTCTTGAGATTGTATTTTTGGTCTAGCTTGTCCATTTGGAAGGCATAAATGAAAATTAAGGCCACAAATACCAGGATTGACCCTTGTTGCGCCATCCAAAAGCCAAAGGGTACGCCAAAAAACCGTATCGCATTCAAAGGTTGAACCAACAAAATACTAAAAACGAGGGAAACCAATGCCCAGACAATTAAAAGATTACGAATTAAAGCAGTATTAGCACGCCAATAAGAACGGCGCTGATCCTCATCCATCGTTGTTCATCATCATTGCGTTAGTGCATCAAAATAATATCAGTAAGCCGTTGATATCCTGCCTAATGACTGTATTAATTTTTAAGTTATTTAGTAAATAATATTTATCATTAAAGTAATAAACTCAACTAAGTAATTACTGTTTGAAAATTACCCCATAGTTGCTTGTAAAAAATGTTGTTTGATGAAGCTGAAATATTCAATAAGTAATTAGTATTGCAGTAAATTTATACACACGTTTTTTAGAATAAATCAAGTATTTACCACTAAAAAATTTACGCCTTTAAATACTAAATATTGACTTTTGATAACTATACAAGCAATTGACAATCATAAAAGTGAGTAAAGTTAATTTTAAAAAGATACGAATAAATACTATAGACTTTTACGCAGCTAATTTTATACTATATGTATAACTAGCTTATTATTACACATATATGGCATCACAAAAATGTAGTAAATATTATACAAGTATTGTTTTACTCAGCTTTGCTATGCATTGCAGTCAGTATAGATGAAAATTTATATCATCACGGTGAGAAAAATCTGATTTAAACAACCAGCATCTCCATAGATTTTTTAAGTAGTCTTGGAAACCGCGCAAAAATAAATTACCTAATTTATTTATGAGCAACCTTGATTCTCAAGCTTTCCAGTTTTGAAATTGGGTAACTTTTTCGTGCGTGTCTTCAGAAAGTACGAATTTCAGCTTCAACCATACCACCAGCCAGAATATATGTTTATCGAAACACTCATCACAGAACCGATTCATTTTTTTAGAATCATTGTAATTGTTATATTCTCTATCACTTTGCATGAACTTGCTCACGGCTGGGCTGCTATGATTCAAGGAGATGATACTCCCCAAAAAACTGGTCATCTGACGCTTAATCCTGTAGTTCACATGGGCAAAGAATCGATCATTTTTCTCTGTCTTATGGGTATAGCTTGGGGACAAATGCCCGTCAACCCCTCTAAGTTTCGCTCTGGAAAGCTAGGCAATATTTTGGTATCCGCAGCCGGGCCATTATCAAATCTGACTTTAGGAATTCTATTTATTGCGATGCTGAAATTCCTCTCTAATCCGAGTCTTTCAGGACTTTTTAGCGAGGAATTTCTTTACTTAGCAGCTCAGATAAATTTGACCTTATTTCTTTTTAATCTGCTGCCAATTCCACCACTGGATGGTTTTCATGTTTTCAGTGAAATTTTTCCTCAGCTAAAGCCACTGCAATATAGCCAATTTGGAGTTTTTGCAATGATGCTTCTATTTATAATTCCAGAATTTGGGGCGGGGATTAGTGGCATTGCTCATTTAGTTATTCAGTCTGCGCTTGGGTGAAAATCAACAGATTTTTAAGTAAAAATAGATTATTGATATAGTCATCTGATTTTATTTGTGATAATTGAAAGCCCAAAGATGCCCCGGATTTTTGAAAAGTGGGGGCATCTTATTGTTTATAAATGGTTTATGATAGACACCTTTTTGCTATAATATTCAGTCTTAGCATAGATGCTGATAATACTATTACCAACTGCAAAAAAAGTGCCTTCTTGCTCATCTTTAGAAAATTGTAAACTTGGATATTTAGCAGCAACTTCTTCTGCACTCATGGGTTTTGTTTCCATTTGCTCTGGCAAGCCTCCACTACAACCAATATAAAATATCAAGGGAGAAATTTTCTCTCGGTATATTTTTTCTACATATTGCTCTAGTTTGGTATTTGCAGTTGTCAATGCTGTAACCATTTCTTCTTTACTGATTTGCTTGCCAGTTTGTTTATCCTGCAATAACTGCACCAAACTATTAGCACCAACTTTCTTAAGAATACTTTCAACTACACCATTTTGCTCAAGCCCAAGAAAATCATCGAAAATTGGCTTCAGAAAATCATCAACTTTCGTAATCTTGGTGCGCGATGACAGTAATCTGTGCCTAATAGCGAGATTATCATTAAATGCCCTCTCAAAATTAGGCTTGATGATAATTTCTCCAGTCTCTTTGTCATAAAGACGATACATCTTATTTAGAAACTTGTTAGCAGAAGGTAACTTACTCAAGTTCAGAATATCTTGACTACCGATGTCAATTTTATAGCTCAATCTTGAATCAAGAGTAGCATTAGCTATAGCTTTATGTATGTCTGTGTATTCATTAGTTGTAGGAAAATTGACGTAAACGTTTTTGGACAAATAGTGCTTTTTAAATTCATCTAACTGTCTTGATACAAATACATCTGACTCCTTTTTTAAGTGAGCAGAAATAACACTAGTAAGGACTTTAGTTTCTGCGATTTTATTGAATAGCCCATCAATGCTGCTGTAATAACTATTAGCAGCTACAAGCGGCAAGTTATCTAAATGAATACTATATTCAGCACGAAAGTCAAAATCTTCTGCATCCAACACACCCTTTTGTTTGAGTAAATCAAAAGCTTTTTTATTGCTAATTTTGACTTGTAAGGACTTGATGTTGATTTTGCCGTCACTGACAATTGTGTAATTATTAAAGCTAGTGAGGTCATTTACTAGCAAACCTGCTACCTCAAGAGTCGGGGTTTGGTCTGCAAATTTTGTAAGTTTGACTTTACGTTTGATAAGCATATTGATAGTAGCGGTATTGCGATTAAACTGAAACTCGCCCATACCAACATACTCAGCATTATCCATATATTCAGTTTGCAACCAAGGCTGAAGCAGTTCGCCATTTTCGTTTCTTACACCTTTAACCCGCTTCATACCTGTTCTTTGATAATTTTCTTGCAGTTGCTTAATATTGACGATAATATTGTTGCGATATTGTGCAAGAATTTGAATTAGTTTCTACCAGAGAAATTTTATTATTCGTCATATTGCTACCTTCTAGATAAAGGTCAATAATTCTTGAAAGCCACAATTAATGAAGTTTATTACTCTTCCTAAATAAGCTGTTACAACCGTAAAAAGTTGAAGGGTAAATACACAATAAATTGATGCCAAAATCCTAAGATTGACATATACAAAACAACTATTGTGTATTTATAATTGCATTCACAAACTAGCTACTATGGTGTTAATTTTCTACAAACTTTGGGCATCGCCTAGTAAACTTTGCGTTGCATATTCACCCGATATCTTTCTTTTATAGTACAATTGTATCACAAAAATGCCAAACTGTGTAGGCGTAGCCCGTGCTAGATAAGCTCAAAAACAATTTAAGCTCCAGGTTTGAATTGAAGAAGGCAGTCCCTTGAAATTGTAGAAGCGATTCAAATTTCAATAGGCATTCCCAGTTTCTGACATCAGAAACTGGGAACGAGAAAAATGGGAAATTGAGCTTTTTGTAAATTTCGTCAACAGAGACTTGTGGGTACACAGTAGCCTTTTAAGGGGAGCTACTGCATTTATCCTTAATCTTTGATTACTTGAGCTACTAGCAACGCTAATGCTGCTGTACCAGCGATCGCACCCCACTGTAGAACCGGATTTTTCTCCACCCAGTCGGAAACACTAGGTATAACTAAGTGACCATAATCTCCGTTAACTCTGTCGTCTTCAGCAACTGGTTGGTAAAAATTGTTTGATGCATCTTCGGATTTCGGCTCGGAACTATGCTGTAACTTGAAGCCGATGAGCAGTAACAGTGAATCTACTAAGGGTGGTGAGATGCGCTGTAGCAAATCTAATATTTTAGCTACATCCCCAACCAAGTAGTCACGAGTTGGATGTTCGGCTACATGGAGGATGGCATCAGCTACAAGTTTAGGCTCATAGTAAGGTGGTATCCCAGCAGGCTTTACGCCTAATTTCGTCCGGCCATTGTTCCAGAAGGGACTGTTGATCACCCCTGGCTTCACACTTGTGACGCTGATAGGCAATTTTTCATGTTGCAATTCAAGGCGCATCGCTTCGATAAAACCCTCAACCCCGTGCTTGGCTGCCGAGTAAGCACTTTGGTAGGGGAGCGATCGCGTACCTTCTACTGAAGAAAAATATGGCACTGCTTTCACCCAAATAAAGGTTTTTGAGAAACTAAAAGCACTACCATACGTTTTGCTAAGGATCGTGTTATGTTTGAAATTTTTCAATTTCATCAAAAAAAACAAAAATTTCCTGCTTAAATAAATAGCATTAAAACCTTTATTGATTTCCCCCAACGGGGGATAAATATAAGCGAAGATTTAACGAACCAAGTGAAGTACGTCACGTACTAAACTATAACCAGCCAAATCCCAAAGTAGGTAAGAAACAAAGCCAATCATCGCTAAACGCCCATTCCACAACTCTTGTTGGGGATTCCACCCAATAATCCAAGCATTGCGATCGACACCGTTATAGGCTTTAGCTTCAGTAGATAATTCAATCGTTTTGTTAGTTTCAGTTGCCATTGTAAATATTCCTTAATAACTTTCCTACACCCACATCTTAGTTACTATTACGGTTGCAGTTCTCTGTCTATTGGGGAATCTGAAAGCGTCACAGGAAGTATCTGTAATACCAATAATGTGGTTAAACAAGTCGCCATTGGTAATGCCAACGTAAAGGGCGTAGGAAGCACCATCAGAGAACGCTACCTGGTTCGGATCTATAGCATAATGACTGAAAGTTTGTGCTAGTGCCCGAATAAATACAGCCTAAGAGTTTCATTGATTTAGAATAGGTGGTTTATTTAAGCCGTACTGTGCTAGTCGAATTTGAGGGAGCCAGCTGCTTTGCATTGTTTTATTTGCATCAGGTGAGTAGTATGGTTTTTTCCATGAGCGACTGGCTAACTCGCACTGTTTGAGAGAACCCGCATGCTAGGGCTTGTCGTTAGGCATTGTCTCCGCTAGCTAATCCTCAACTACTAATGCGTCATAGTAGCTCACTAAAGTATTGCTGTGACTGGATTTTAAAATTACATCCGGATTAGACAAGTGCAAAGTAGTTTATGTATAAAAAAGAGATTGCTTTGCATGATTAATCAAATTGTCACTTTAGAATCTTGTTGGCATAGTTCTGTTCCCTGGGGAAATGCCATGCCGCAATTAGCAGTTCAAATGCTCGAAAAAGTCTTCTTATCAAGCTCTGATATATCAGGCTACTGTTGTGGTGTCCAATGGGAGAGACAGGAATGGATTTACGCTATTGTCTGCTGTCGTGAAATACTCTACTTGCCTCAAGAAGAATTTTTTGGAACAAAGTTAGTGAAAAAATGCACAGTTGGTACACCAGTTTTTGAATTAGGAGATTTGGTGGAAGTTGATTTTGGTGAAAGCCCAACACGTCGTATTATTCAAGGGATTTTTAGCCTGAAAAATACTTGGCTTTATGCAGTAGAATGGCGTTCCCCAATTTTAGAAGAAATCACATTAAATCAAAGTAGAATTATCTGGCTTGCGGATGTCGATTTAGCAAAAGTGAATGTATGACTATTAACTTATCCTAATCCATGAGTTAAACAGGAAAAAAATGTCAAGCAAGGCAAGAATTTTTAATTATTGACTTTTGATAATTGGTTCGCACAACTTGAGAAACCATTAGCTGCAAGTGGCTCCATGTCCGGTTATGAAAAATAAAAAAGAGCAGTTATGGTGACAGAGTTGCTTACTTTAAGAAGAATGCCCCTCAAGGAGATGATGCAACGCTATCGCCTTGAGGAGCAAAACTTGTCAATTCAGTTATTCCTATACTTTTGGCTGCCCAGAATAGGAATTATCTAGGATTAATATGACGTCTAGTCCCCCATCCTGGATTGACAATAGCGGCTAAATCTTCATCAGACAATTTGTCGATCTCACTGTCTAGTTCTTCGGCGGTGAAGTCATAGCCACGCTCTTGAGCTATCTTGATAAAGCTTTTTGGATCAGCTGTTGCTTTAAGCTTTTCCTGTAATGCTTGATCTTGTTTTACGGCTTGAAAAAGTCGGGCAGCATTTTGCTGTGTCATGATAATCCATCTCCTATTTGAAATCTCAGGTTTGAAGATAGTAATTTAATTACTAAGCATTCACTAACTTCTGTAAACAATTTTTAGATAAAGCATCTATTTTCGATCTTAAAACAAAGAATAAAAATGTGTTGATTTTGACAAGAAAATATAACTTTTAGACTAATTTTTGTTGCTTTTTTATAAAACTCAACCCTAAGATAGTGGCAATAATGCATCCAAGCTTTCAGAGTCAATAAATATCTCCGAAAAAGAATGTAGAGACGTAGCAGTGCTACGTCTCTACAAGGGTTCTGGTTAACGCATATTTAATTTCTGGAGATGTCTAATAAATACATTTTATGTATGAGCTTCTCTCTGCCCCTTCCCACTCTTGGAAAATTAGCAAATGGACAGTAGTGAATTAGCCGAATTTTCAATCTTTATGCTGACCAGACACAATGCTAAATCTAAAAACCCTGTTATAGCTTGACTTGACACCTACTAATAAAATACAATCTTAGATTGTCTGTCTAATTCCTGCTCGGATCAGGTGGACATACTACAAAGGCTGGCAAAAACGTCTCCATAAGAGATAAAAAACAGCTACCTGTACGGCAACCTCAAGGACAATTCCATGACCTACGCAATTATTGAAACTGGCGGTAAACAAATACGAGTAGAGCCAGGGCGGTTTTACGATATTGAACTGCTTGCGATCGAACCAGATGAAAAAGTTACAATAGACTCCGTATTACTCGTGCAGCACGATGGCGAAGTCAGTATTGGACAGCCACTAGTGACAGGTGCAACTGTAGAAGGGACTGTAATGCGGCATTACAGAGGTCGTAAAGTTCTGGTATACAAGATGAAGCCCAAAAAGAAAACCCGCAAAAAGCGGGGGCATCGTCAGGAAATTACTAGACTTATGATTGACTCCATCACCCTTAATGGTGCAGTATTTGTAGCCCAAGGTGAAACGGAGAAGGAAACTCCCGTTTTAGATGAGACCCCTGCCGAAGAAGTTGAAACCGCTGCTGAATAATAAAAAGAAGTAGATACACAAGAGGAAATCATGGCTCATAAGAAAGGAACAGGTAGTACACGCAATGGTCGTGATTCTAATGCCCAACGTCTGGGTGTTAAGCGTTATGGTGGTCAAGTTGTACGTGCAGGAAACATTCTTGTGCGTCAGCGCGGTACCAAATTTCACCCTGGTAACAACGTCGGTATTGGTAGCGATGACACTTTGTTTGCCTTAATCGACGGTGTTGTAATGTTTGAGAGAAAGGGCAAAACCCGTAAAAAAGTTAGTGTTTATTTACCCCTAACTGCTACTGAGGCAACCCCTGCTGAGGCAGTAGCAAGTTAGAGTGTTAGGGTGGGTAAGAGTGCCCACCCTAATCACTAGTTGGCGCTGACTTTGATGGTCAGATTTTCCTGTAGAGGTAATATGAGTCTGATTCTTCCCAAACGCACCCTATCCCGTCGCCGATTACTGCAAGTATCTGGACTTTCGGGGGTAGGCTTTCTTTTAGGTGGCTGTGGGACAAATTTGTTCTCAGATAATCTGCGGCAAATATCTGAGCCACTAAATCAAAGTCTTGAAGCACTCCTGCTAAGTCAAAAACCAGTACCGGAATTTCCTGTTAGTGCCATAGAACCAGACAAATTGCTCATTAATACCTTTGACTTCACTCCGCAAATTGATCCAGCGCAGTTTCGCTTGAAGATTGATGGCGAGGTTAGTAACGTGATGCAATTGAGTATGGCAGATATTCAAAAACTTCCCCTGACTTCAATGGTAATTCGTCATGTGTGTGTTGAAGGTTGGGCTGCGATCGCTCAATGGGGAGGCGTGCGATTACGAGACTTAGTAGCGCTGGTACAGCCGAAGTCAAACGTGCGCTATGTCTACTTTCAATCTGCTGATGGCTACTATGAAAGCTGGGATCTTGCCTCTGCCATACATCCCCAAACTCTCATGGCTTATCAAAAGAATGGGCAACCTTTATCAGTTGATAATGGTGCGCCTATACGTCTAGCATCCCCAATTAAATTGGGCTACAAGCAAAGCAAGTGGGTAACTCAAATTACATTCGTCAGCAATTTGTTACCTACTAAAGGCTATTGGGAGGATCAGGGCTATGAGTGGTTTGCAGGGCTATAAGGCGGGCAAAAAGCTAATCTATATGGGCAACCTCTGACTCCAGGAAGGTTTATTTGTGTTTAATTCTCACACCAAGATGCAAAAGAATACATATCTGCCGGTGGAAAATTAACAAAAAAAATACTAGTAAACTGAATTATGTTGAAAACTCTTGATAAGACCTCCCGATTGGCGTCGGGAGGTTTTTTTATGCTTAATTATCTTATCAAAAAACTTGACACTTAAGGTTCGTGGAGTATCGCTTTACCAAAAAAAACACTTACCCGTCAAGGAAGTATAGGTAAGTAATGGGCGTAAATAAATATAATATGTTCCGTCATTGCAAGTGAAGCGAAGCAATCGCAAAGTCTCTGGGATTGCTTCGCTTCACTTGCAATGACATCTTATATTTAATCATGCCTACCTACTTAGTTCATTCATCCTCGATTTCACTCTCTTGAGTTTTGGAACTTAGTCGCCAAGATGTGCTTTTGTCAATATATACAGATAGTTGTTCCAAATTTTGTCCTAAATCTTTTTGCAGTTTCTGAGTTAGTGTGATTGGAAAATCTAAATTTATATTTTGAGCTTGTGCTAGCCTTGCCAATTCTGTAAAACTAGCTTTGACTGTAGTTCGCTCATAACTAGTTAGTTTATAATAAGGAGTTTCCGATATATTTTGAGCTTGCATAGTTTTTTTGATGCGTTCTTGTAAATGTTCAAATTCTGAATTCAACAACTTATATTGTTGCTCAAGTTGTGAACATTTGGTAGTTAGTGATATTAAGTCTTCCGTTATGGGTTCTGGGTTAGCTTGGGCTTGTAGCGCTAACAAATTTAAGTGAATTTGAGCAAGATAAATACAATCTAAGTAAGCATACTCTATCTGTTCTTCAGCTAAAGGGCGTTTTCCCCAATCGCTTTTTTGTTCTTGTTTATCGATATTGTTAAAGCTACAAAGTTCAGTGGCTATGGTTTTGAGTTGGTAGTTGGGTAATGGCAAAAGATAGTAAGGGATTTTTTTGACCATTTCCAAAGTGCAAGTAATATTTTTAGATTTTTTGTTACCGAGAAATTTTAAATCATAACTGGCGTTGTGAAAAACTTTTTCAATGGCAGATTCCATCATAATTTTTTCGATAAATTCAGCTATAATTATAGGCTGATCTAAGACATCTAAAAGATAGACGCGATCGCCACTCATATCTTGAGGATTATCTAATACCTGAATCAGCGATAATCGGGGATTACGAGTTTTGTAGTCAGCTACTTCTGTATCTATCCACAGCGTTTTGGCATTGGTATATTCAGCAACAATAGCGCTAATTTTACTAGCGGAACTAAGGTAGGGCATTGGCTAATATTTCCTGATATTTAGAGATTGTAAGTAAGCCATAGTTTTCTAAAGTAACATTTTGTTAGTAATTTTGCTGGAACAGGATTACAAAAATGTTGAAGTTCTGAATTTGTCATAAACATCGCCAAAGCGAATCAAATCTGATAACATCAATTCACCACTGTGGCGTGGGATAGTCTATCATTGAAAGAGCTACTCAGCATCTACATTAAATTCATAGAGAGTACAGGCTGTATGCAGAGGCATCCTAGTTAGCAGTCGTCAAGAAAATTGAATTGGCATTTCTCAAAACTGGCCACAAAATCTTAGCTTCAAGAAATCGCCCAAATTTCAATTTTCAGGAACCTGAGCTATTGCTTAGGAACTTTTGCTACTTCACATTTAATTGTTTTTTAAAATTTGCTCCTCACCAGGACAGACACCTCAATTAATCGCTTCAAGTACTCAATTCGGAGATAGATAATGAAAAAGCTAATTCTATTACTAGTTAGTAGTGTGTTGGTAGTTGGTACTTTTGGCTGCCAAGAGACTCCCAAAACTGGTTCAGAAACTCCTAGCACTACTAATGAAGCCGCTCAAGCACCAGCAAAACCAGCTTCGCAGATAAATCAAACTGCTAAAGTTCCAGGGATAGAAACGACTCCTTTAGCGGCTAGTACAGGTACTAAAGTTAATATTCATTCTGAAAAAACGACAACAAAAGTTGAGAGCAACTTAAAAGCTGAAGTTAGCAAAAAGTTGAATAAAGGCTTACCAGGCAATAAGTTACAAGTTGAAAACAAAGAGGCTGAAATCATCCTCAAAGGTACAGCAGCTTCTCAAGAAGAACTCAAAAAAGCTGAAACTTTAGCTAAAGAAGTTCAGGGTGTAAAGATGGTGAAGGTGGAAGCAAAAGTTGAAGCTGTGAAAAATCCATAAAAGAATAACTGAGTCTTCCAGTTAACATCGGCATAAAAGCTAAACAGGACTTACACAGATGTAAGTCCTGTTTTTTATTTGCTCAAATAAGATAACACCACTCTCAATACTGCTCAGTTAAGGAAAAAGGGGAGTAAAACCAAGAGAAAAGTGTTCGCGGTTTATTTACGAGAACAATAAAAATTGAGAGACTTAGTTTTTCTCTTTGAGACTATCGTACAAGTCCACCCAATTTTGTCGAAGAGAATCAATGCATGATTGTAAGTAATCAACTTGGGATGGGCATAACTGCATCAACGTGAGCAGGACTTCCAGCCTTGCCTAAATGCTTGTATTTACTCAATTTGTTGGGTTGAGCGGTGGGAAAAATTGGGTGGTTAGCGTGTAACTTGTAGTACCAATAAACTCCTTGTTTACCCCGTGCTTGGTAACGGGAAACGCAGCAACCAGGTGGTGCTATTTCCCCACCAGCCTTGATTTGTTGAATCATGAGTTGCAAAGTCGCAATGGCTTGTTGCAGTAGTTCTGCTCTGGAAATCAAATCATTTTCTTTCGTAGACATAATGAAGAAAAGAGGATATTAACGCTCCCCAGATGAAAGTAATCATAAAAATCGTGTTCTCGATAGTATTTCGAGAACACAATCCCTTTAATATATTATGAAGTGACAACTAAAATTCCACCATCACTTTTGTTTTTAGTATATGTCACTGGTAAATTTTCAGGTACATATCCGGCTTTTCCAAAAGCTAGATTAGTGGTTTTAATAGAAGCAGGCACTCATTTAATTATAGATGCATTAATAACTCCCTATCGCATGGGAGAAAGAAGAAGTGCTTTAAAACTATTACGCAGTATTGACTCTAGTATGTTATTAATGTGGGACAGAGGATTACATTCTTTCAAGATGGTTAATGCCATCATTAAACAAAAAGGTCATTTCCTTGGTCGTCTCCCAGCCCATGCAAAATTTGAAGTGGTGAAACTGTTTCCAGATGGCTCCTATAAATCATGGATTGTACCTGATGGGGAGTCGAAAAGGAAGGGTGCAACCCGAATTCCTGTCCGCATCATTGAATATATTATTGAAGAAAATGGTACTCCAAAAACTTACCGTTTGATTACGAATTTAATGGATACTGCTAAATTTCCGGCTTTGCTATTAGCATCAGAATATCATCAAAGATGGGAAGTAGAGAATACTTTAGATGAGTTGAAAATCCATCTGAATGGACGAAAAATACCTATCCGTTCTAAGAATCCTCGTGAAGTAGTCCAAGAAATTTATGGGTGGTTGTTAGGACATTATTGCCTACGGTGTTTAATGTTTCAAAGTGCCACTTTGAAAAATATTTCTCCATTAAAGTTAAGTTTTATTGGGAGTTTACGAGTTGTTCGACGTGCAATTCCTGAGTTTCAACGTCAGATAAATAATCTACTGGATATCAATACATATTATAGTTGGTTAATTGCCGAAATCTCCGATTTAGAAATCCCTTTACGACAACATAGAAGTAATCCAAGAGTAGTCAAGAAAGCCCGCTCTAAGTTTAAGAGTAAAAAACGAAGTCATCGAAATAATGGTTCTCCCCGACAAAAACTATCTTTTCAAATTTTTAGACAGGCCAGTTGAATATATCCATTTTGAACTTCTAAGTTTTTCATCCTCAATTTATAGCTCCACGGTTTAAAGATATTCTCATCAATTAACAATTAAGTTTTTTGAGTGTGCCAATAGTAAGGTATAAGCAACTTTTTTCGCTTTTTTGTTCTCGTAATATATACGCGAACAAAATATCTTTTCGGATTTTTCTTAACATTCAACACTTTTGTGATCCAAGTTTTTACTTTCAAACTCTTCTATTTGGTAATTCATTTTTTTGATAATTTTACTTAATTCCGACTAATTTTCCCATCTTTTTTCCGGCATTTACTATCAATACCATGAGAATTTCAAACAGTTGGTATTTTCAATATACTGCTTGTATTAATTACTAAGTGGCTTATGTATTCATACTTGCAATAAATCTGTATTATTTATTACTAGTGCATATATTGCAAAATGAAGTGCGGAATGTGGGATTCAACAATGGCTACCGACAACACATCCAAAACCTGCTAACAGGACGCGCCAAACTTGTGTAGGATGATCGCATCCAAGCCCAAACTATTTTCGATACCGAACGCAACCACTACCAACTAGTCTACGTTGGTTGGCGCGGCTCAAAGCGACTGTATAGCACTGTCCTTCACTTAGACATCATCGATAGCAAAATTTGGATTCAACAACATGGTATTGAGGTTGGGATTACAAACCAGTTAGTTGAACTCGGTGTCCCCAAAGAAGACATTGTTTTAGGGTTCGATCCTCCAAAAATGCGATATTACCCGACTTTGCAGTAGAATGATTCACCTCATTATCTTTAAAGTACAATCCTCATACTCAAATCCAGCCACCTTGACTGAGTAATCGGCGCACTGCTAGAAATATAGTCAACACCAGTTTCCGCCACAGCGCGAATCGTTTCCAAAGTCACATTCCCCGAAGCTTCAATTTTCACACGCCTATTCTGTTGGCGAATCAACTGCACCGCCTGACGCATCATATCCAAAGGCATATTATCCAACATAATAATGTCAGCCTTATGCTGCAAAGCTTCTTTCACCTGCTCTAAACTTTCCGTTTCTACCTCTATAGTCAAGGGATAAGGAATCTGAGAACGAATACGGGTAATAGCTTCTCCAATTCCCCCAGCTGCAGCAATGTGATTATCCTTAATCATCACCGCATCATCCAACCCCATGCGGTGATTAATCGCCCCACCCAATGCAGTCGCGTACTTTTCCAACAGTCTCAGCCCTGGCGTAGTTTTACGCGTATCCACCAACTGAGCAGGTAAATCACCAATTTTCTCTACATATATATTAGTCAGCGTCGCAATCCCACTCAACCGCATAGCCAAATTAAGCGCGACCCGTTCCCCCATCAACAGTGCATCCAGTGAACCATGAATTTCAGCTACTACCTGTCCCGACTCACACCATGCACCCTCAGCTGCAACTGCCACAAAACTGACTTTTTCATTCAAAATCTGAAATACCCTAGCAGCGACTGGTAAACCAGCAATTATCCCAGAAGCTTTAGCAATCCATTTAGCCGAGCCTAACGTCACATCTTCTACTAGTAGCGTATTTGTTGTGCGATCGCCCCTGCCAATATCCTCTATCAACCAGCCACGCAACAGAGGATCTAAAACCAGCCAGGGAGGCAAAACAGCAGAATAGCTCACAGATTTAGATTCTTCCTAAGAGACTTCAGCAATACTATAGCCTAAACTCCTTGCGCTTCAAGGCTTTGATAGTGATGTAGAAACAATCCAAAGAAATTTTGGAAAAATAGTTGACACAATGAATTGGGTTCGCTATATTGAATAAGTGCTTGAAGCGGAGCGCGAAAGAGCGACGCATAAAAGACACCGAACCTTGAAAATATTATAGTTTGAAAGCGATTATACAGCAAGTGTATTGCGTCAAGCAAATAAAAATAACTAAGCTGAAGTTAAAAAAGAGCAGCTAAATGAGCTTATAGAGCTTTCCAAATTAAAACGGAGAGTTTGATCCTGGCTCAGGATGAACGCTGGCGGTATGCTTAACACATGCAAGTCGAACGGTGCTTTAGGGCACAGTGGCGGACGGGTGAGTAACGCGTGAGAATCTGGCTCTAGGTCTGGGACAACCACTGGAAACGGTGGCTAATACCGGATGTGCCGAGAGGTGAAAGGTTAACTGCCTAGAGATGAGCTCGCGTCTGATTAGCTAGTTGGAAGTGTAATGGACTCCCAAGGCGACGATCAGTAGCTGGTCTGAGAGGACGATCAGCCACACTGGGACTGAGACACGGCCCAGACTCCTACGGGAGGCAGCAGTGGGGAATTTTCCGCAATGGGCGAAAGCCTGACGGAGCAATACCGCGTGAGGGAGGAAGGCTCTTGGGTCGTAAACCTCTTTTCTCAGGGAAGAACACAATGACGGTACCTGAGGAATAAGCATCGGCTAACTCCGTGCCAGCAGCCGCGGTAATACGGAGGATGCAAGCGTTATCCGGAATGATTGGGCGTAAAGCGTCCGCAGGTGGCAATGTAAGTCTGCTGTTAAAGAGTGAGGCTCAACCTCATAAGAGCAGTGGAAACTACATAGCTAGAGTACGTTCGGGGCAGAGGGAATTCCTGGTGTAGCGGTGAAATGCGTAGAGATCAGGAAGAACACCGGTGGCGAAGGCGCTCTGCTAGGCCGTAACTGACACTGAGGGACGAAAGCTAGGGGAGCGAATGGGATTAGATACCCCAGTAGTCCTAGCCGTAAACGATGGATACTAGGCGTGGCTTGTATCGACCCGAGCCGTGCCGTAGCTAACGCGTTAAGTATCCCGCCTGGGGAGTACGCCGGCAACGGTGAAACTCAAAGGAATTGACGGGGGCCCGCACAAGCGGTGGAGTATGTGGTTTAATTCGATGCAACGCGAAGAACCTTACCAAGGCTTGACATGTCGCGAATCTTGATGAAAGTTGAGAGTGCCTTCGGGAGCGCGAACACAGGTGGTGCATGGCTGTCGTCAGCTCGTGTCGTGAGATGTTGGGTTAAGTCCCGCAACGAGCGCAACCCTCGTTTTTAGTTGCCAGCATTAAGTTGGGCACTCTAGAGAGACTGCCGGTGACAAACCGGAGGAAGGTGGGGATGACGTCAAGTCAGCATGCCCCTTACGCCTTGGGCTACACACGTACTACAATGCTCCGGACAGAGGGCAGCAAGCATGCGAATGCAAGCAAATCCCGTAAACCGGAGCTCAGTTCAGATCGCAGGCTGCAACTCGCCTGCGTGAAGGAGGAATCGCTAGTAATTGCAGGTCAGCATACTGCAGTGAATTCGTTCCCGGGCCTTGTACACACCGCCCGTCACACCATGGAAGCTGGTAGTGCCCGAAGTCATTACTCCAACCTTTCGGGGGGGAGGATGCCTAAGGCAGGACTGGTGACTGGGGTGAAGTCGTAACAAGGTAGCCGTACCGGAAGGTGTGGCTGGATCACCTCCTTTTTAGGGAGACCTACACCCCTTACATATCGAAAAGCATACAGCTATATAGATAGTAAGTTGGTCATTCCTTAGGTCGGTCG